>JAIRPZ010000241.1 GCA_031256755.1 Planctomycetaceae bacterium | reverse complement strand
GCATCGCCGTGATTCCACCGGTAATGGGTGGCTGCCCGAACCCCACTGGCAATAATGGCCGAAGCGGACTGTCCCGAAGGACAGATAAACAGCCCTTCCGGTTTTTGTATACGGGGATCATCAGCAGGCGGGTTTGTTAGGGTTTGTGCTATATCAGGGTCGTATGATGATGATACCTTCCACAAGTCGTACAATTGCTGGGCTTCCAAGTACGGGAGAAGGTCAATGAACAGTCCGGCACTTAAACGGTTATTGATGTTCTTGCATCTGGCACCGCTGCCGGTCCCGTCTTCTGTGCCGTTTATCATCGGCAGCATGCTGTAAGTGTTCTGGTAGTTGTGAGCGGCAAGAGCGAGTTGTTTCTGTTTGTTGCTGCACTGCATTTTTCTGGCGGATTCGCGTGCGGCTTGAATGGCGGGCAAGAGTAAAGCGATGAGCATGCCGATAATGGCGATCACGACCAAGAGTTCGACGAGCGTAAATGCCGCAGAATAGACGGCAGATTGCGGACGGCAGACGGCAGCAGACGGATTACCGTCTACGGTCGGATGCCCGAGATTAGATTGTCCCCCCCCCCGTTCTTTTGCCTATTTTACTACGCATGGGAGCGTTTGTAAGGGTTTTACCGGTGATTCCGTGAACCGGTGTCAAAATTTTTGTACGCATGGTATTTCTCCTTTTCATAAAGAGGTAAAAAAAATAACTACGTCACCGTGACGTATCTATGTCTAGTATACTCTGAAACCGGCGGATTGTCAACAGCAGGAAAACAAAAAGGGCGGCGGCGTACGCCCGGACTGGACAACGCTCCGACCGCAGAATATAATGCCGCACCATAGTTTCCGCACAAAAAAACAGCCGGAATCCTTACCAATACCCAACCAATATGCTACACCGATTTTCCGTTTCCTGTCTTGCCCTGTCTCTCCTTTTCGGCATTGCCGCTGCTGCCGATGCCCAATCCCTGAAGCCGGTTGACCTCCGCTGCGAATATCTCAAAAATCCCCTCGGCGTTCCGCAAAAGCCGCGGTTAAGTTGGAAACTGCAAGCCGCCGATGCCGATGCAAAGAACCTGAAACAAACCGCTTATCAGATTATTCTCACGGACAAAAGCAGGGAAATAACCATAACCGCCGCTAACGAAAAACAACCAAGCGATCTCCAATCCTGCACGCTCGATATTCCGCCCGGTGCATGGACATGGGAAGTAACCGTTTGGGATCAGGACGGAAAACCGGCAACAAGCAAACCAGCCGAGTTTGTGCGGCTGCCGGATTCCTCCGAAAATTCTTCGGACGCTTTTCCTCCGGCAGCAAAATGGATCAGCGGTGCCGACAGCGATACCGCCCCATGGCTGCGGAAAACAATGGACATTGCCGAAGTCCCGCCGCTTGCTGTCATCTATGTCGCCTCTTTCGGGTATCACGAGGTCTACGTCAACGGTCAAAAAGTTGACGATTCCGTCCTTGCTCCCGCCGTCAGCAATTTGCAGATGCGGGTGATGAGTGTTCCCTACGACATTACAAAACTGCTGAAGCCGGGGAAAAATACGGTCGGCATCTGGCTCGGTCACGGCTGGGCGGGCTGGGATCAGTGGATCAATGTCCGCAAAGAAGGGGAACACATCGGACGCTTGCCGCACGGACCTGCCGTAAAAGCCTACATCGGTGTTTTAACAGGAGGTTCCTCTTTCAAACCTTTGGCGGAAACCGGTACCGACTGGAAATTTGCTCCGTCCTGCTACTCGAAAACCGGCAAGTTCGGCGTATTTAATTTCGGCGGCGAAATTTATGATGCCCGGAAAAACAATCCTGACTGGTCTTCCCCGTCTTTTGATGATTCCGGTTGGCAGGCAGCCGTTGAAGTGAAAAACGTTGCCCCCGAAACAGCTATTTCTCCGCAGTTAGTCGAGAAAAACCGCACGGTCAGCGAATTTCCCGCTGTCAAAATCGAGAAAACGGGAGATAAACAATACCGCGTTGATATGGGCAAAGTATACAACGGATGGCTGCAAATTCCTTTTACCGGCAAGGCGGGCGACATCATTACGCTGAAATTCACAGACCGCGATTTGCCGGACGGCGGCGAAAAAGAAGGCATACTCGCTTACGGACAGGAAGACCGCATTATTTTGAGCGGCGATCCGGCCAAAGATATTTTTCAGAACAAATTTAACTACCGTACATTCCGCTGGGTCACGATTGAAGGAACGGACACACTGCCGCCGCCGGAAAAGTTTACCGGCAAATTGATACGCACCGGTTATGAAGCGGACACCACGTTTGAATGTTCGGAGGAAATGCTGAACAAGATTTACAAAATGCTTCTTCATTCTTACGAATGTCTTACGCTCGGCGGTTATATTGTGGACTGTTCACATCGGGAGCGTCTCGGTTACGGTGCGGAAGGGCAAGCGTCAATGGAATGCGGCATGATGAACTTTGATCAAGCGGCACTTTACCGGCATTGGGCGGGATCGTGGCGCGATGTTCAAATGAAAGACGGACGGATGCCGAACACGGCACCGCAGACGTGGGGCGGCGGCGGTCCCGCTTGGAGAATCATCGGGATAACGCTGCCGTGGGAACATTACCGTCATTACGGCGATGAACGGGTGCTGGCGGAAAACTACGGGATGATAAAAAAGCATCTCTCGATGCTGGAAGACCGGATTGTTAAGGAACCCGATCATATCATTCCGGTTTTTACCCATGATAAATATCACTATATCGGCGATTGGTATTCTTCGCTGGACATTGACCCGCCGCAGGGAGGCCGGCCGATTCCGCATCTCCTGCGGCAGGTGTTTACAAATTGTTACACGATTTACGGTTTCCAAAAAGGAGCGGCTGTTGCCGGATCCTTAGGAGAAACTGAGGATGCGAAAAAGTTCCGGCAAGTTGCGGAAGACCTGCAAAAAGCGACTCACAAGGCGTTTTACAATGCCGGAAAAGGGGAATACGGCGGTTTCAAAGAGCAGACCTACCTTTCTGTTCCGCTGTTGACCGGTGTGGTGCCGGGCGACCTGACGAAAACGGTTCAGGATGCGCTGATTGAAAACATTACCGTTACGCAAACGGGACATTTGACAACCGGCGTATTGGGGTCTTATTTGCAGGAAAAGTATTTGAATCAGATTGGACGCGACGACCTGATTGCGGAATGGATGAAGCAGAAAAAGGATAAACCGAGTTTCGGATTTTTTCTGGAAAACGGTTTGACCACCGTACCGGAGGCGATGAACATTTACGGGAGCGGCTCGCGCTGCCATACTTCATTTTTGTCTTACGGAGCGTGGTTTATCAATGCGTTTGCCGGCATTCAGCCCGATGCGGAACAGCCCGGATTCAAACATTTCTTTGTGAAGCCCGGTGCGGTAAAAAGTGCCGGCTGGGTGAAGGCATCGCATCAAACTCCTTACGGGAAAATTGACGTTGCGTGGAAAAATGCGGACGGGAAGTTCCGATTGGACGTTTCCGTACCGCCGAACACAACGGCAACGGTCTGCCTGCCCGACGGCAGGAAAGAAGAGATCGGCAGCGGCAGGTATCATTTTGAAGTCCTTTCGGAAGATATTCATTAAAATGTCTTGCAATGCCATGTCCGCATTGGTCATGTCCGCATGGTCTTTTCGTTCCGGTGTTGATGCAATGCCGGAACATAACGGGATATAAACAGTTGTCAATCCGGTAAGTTTGTGATACATTGGAAACCGGATATTATTGCTGCAAAGAGAAATTTTGGAAAACCCATGATGAAAATCTGGTACGACCGACGGTTTTATAAAAGGCTTTCACGGACCTCATCGCCTTCTGCGGACGAAATTGTCCCTTTTGTCATAGACCTCATTGCGCCGAAAAGTGTTTGCGATGTCGGATGCGGAAACGGTGCGTGGCTGGCCTCTTTTGCCCGCAGCGGCATACAGGACTTCGTCGGCTTTGACGGAAAATATGTCGCTCAAGACCAACTTCTCATTCCGCCGGATCAATTTGTGCCGTGCGACTTGGAAAATGCGCTGCCGGAATTCGACCGGCAGTTTGATTTAGCCGTTTCATTAGAAGTGGCGGAACATCTTTGCGCAGAACGGGCTGTGCCGTTTATTGAATCGCTGTCGAAACTCGCTCCGGCGGTATTGTTTTCGGCGGCAATTCCCTATCAGGGCGGCAGAAATCACATTAACGAACAGGAACCGCAATACTGGGCGGATATTTTTGCCAAGTTTGATTATCTGCCGATTGACTGTATCCGTCCTCAATTCTGGAATAATGAAAAGGTATCATGGTGGTATCGGCAAAACATGTTTCTCTATGTCCGTAAAAACAAGTTAACGGATTACGTAAAATTGCCCTCTGTACAGTCGCCGGTTTTAACATTTGTTCATCCGGTGCTGCTTAAAATATATGCCAATCAGACATTATGGAAACAGATTAGAAAACGCGTGAAACGATTTTTGGGTTTGTCCTGACGCGGGCGGGAATTTTAGCCGGCGTTCCAGATCGGCAAGCAAGACCGGCAAGCGGTTGGGTAGCAACATTACTTCGGCAGACCCTACCTGCCGCTTTTTTGACGATTCCGGTTAGTCCAAGACCGTAACGCCCTGTTTTGAGACAACACCTTCTAATGCACGGTTCAATCCTGTCCGGCAGCGTCCCTTTTCTTCGCTGCGGATTTGCTGCATCAATTTCTGCACATTTCCGCTGCTGTCTTCCCACCGGACATTGTTGCGGCGGGGGTGGTCAAAATGATACGCAATTCCCAGATGCACCATCATTTTCATTTTGATTCCGCTTTCTTCGAGACGGCATGCCAATTCATAGTCCTCGCCGCAATAACCGGCAAAACGCTCATTGCAGCCGTTCACCTTCTCGTAATCGTTTTTCCATACTGCA
>JAIRPZ010000209.1 GCA_031256755.1 Planctomycetaceae bacterium | reverse complement strand
AACGTCTTCGGGAAGGACAACGCCGCTTTGTCCGGCAATCTGCAAGCCGTGAATCACGAGCGCGGTCAGATGAGCGGAACCGTGATGACAGCCGCCGAACCAGCCCCAGCCGCCGTCCGCTTTTTCCCGTTTGACTGTGTATTTAACAGTCGCCTCGCTGACCGGCGAACCGAAATAGTACTTCGCTTTGACGGCGGCGGTGATTTTATCGCCGAGTTTGACCGGCTCTTTCGGCGCATCAATTGTACTTCATATTCCGGCTTTTTGTATTCCTCCACACGGAATGTCCGCCTATTATTCTTGCCACACATAATCCAATACATGCCGAGCGGGGCATTTTCCGGCAATTCCAGCGTTGTCGTAAAACCGCCGTAAGCGTCCAGTTTGACTTCGGTTTCATCCTTGACTTGATTCCCCTTCGGATCACGGATGGCATAGGAAATCGTTTTGCCTGCCCATTCGCAGATTTCCGGCGTATCATCTTTGCTCGTACCGACCCACGCTTTGATTTCCACCATCGCCCAAGCGCGGGTATTCTTGTTTGTTCTGTAGCAGTTCCAGAAATTGACTTCGGCATTGCCGATCGGTTCGCCTGTTTCGGCATCGGCGATGTAATAAAGCACTCCGTCGACAACTGTTTTTTTCACAATGGCGGTGTCTTCGAGCCATAACACCGTCCATTCCTCATTGCCGTATTCCATTTTGGTGCGGAGAAGATATGCGCCGGATTTTTTTGCTTTGTAGGTGATGCGGGTTTCCGTATCAAAATGTTTTCCGGCAGGTTTCAGGTTCATGCTCCACTCTTTGACCGTTTTGCCGACATATTTTTGCCGGAGGGTATTCTCATGATCGTACATCAGCCACCAGCCGAGCCGGTCAATATGGCCGGCTTCGTGCCGGAAAAGAAGATCGTTTCCGTCTGCTTTGTGCTGCTGATAATACGCTTTCATATCGGCAATCAGTTTTTCGGTATTGATTTCGTTGACCGTTATCAGCACTTTTTTTCCGTTACGGAAAATATAGCGCAAATCGGCTTTCAAGCCGCGGACGGCGGAACCTTCGCGCTCGAACCGTCCCCAGTTACCGGTGATTTGCTGTAATGCATGTCCCCAGCCCTGTTCCCATCCCTGCCGGGAGGCGGCTGATGGGAATTTGGCGATCAGCGTTTTGTAATACTTTGCTGCTTTCGGATACTGCTGCCGGTTCAATGCAATTTCGGCAAGACATTCAAGAGATTTGGCATCGCCGACTTGCTGATACAATTTGATGTAGTTGAATTCGTCCGGCAGTGTCCAGCGTTTGATGCCGCCTGCCAGTTTTGCGACGGTTTCGTCATCGGTCAGCGTGTTCAGCGTGAGCATGCTTGCCGTTTTCTTCTTTCTTTTCTTCTTTTTGCACCCGCGGCAGGACTTCGCAGAATATTTTGAGGGCTTGGATTCTGTCCCGCTCTGCGCGGTCAATTCTGCGTCCGTCGCTGCGGTGGTTGCCCCGCAGAAATTTGCCGTCGACGAGGTAACCATCATGCGGAATTCGCAGATATGTTTCGGCGAGTTTCTGCATTGTCTGCCAATCGTTTTTATGAACTTTCCCGAAGGATTCGAGGAGTTCGTCCAGTGCGTCAAGACGATTTAATTGCTGCAATGATTGAACGGCAATGTTCAGCCCGTCCGTTGCGGACTTTCCCGAAGTTTGCGGGTCAAGAATAAAGGGTTTGATGAGTTCCAATGCGTCTTTGTGCAGCCCTTCTTTGACAAGTTTTTCCGCTTTGGCAAGCGGAGAATCAGCGGCGTAAGCGGCAGGAAAAACGGAAAGGGAAGCAAAGAGTGCAAGGCACGGAAACACAAGGCAAGTGAAAAAGCGGCACATAACGGAAGATGATAAAAAACGGAAACAGCGTTCACCATTATAAACGTTTCCGGCAAGATTTTGGAAACGTACTAACGTCCTGCTGCGGTCTGCATCTTGCTCTTCCGCAGGAAAACCGGTTCAAGACCGAAAGATAAACTCCAGTCCGATAACGCCTCGCTATACACAACACCCATCAACAGCCGGAACGATTCCCCCGTCCGGGCAAACATAAAATTATGCCCCATACTCTTCCATCTGTCCTTAATATCAAACGAAGTCATATACGTCATCGCATACTTTTCGTTCATCGTGTAGCCGATGTTCATCGTTAAATACGTCCGCTCCACCGCCCCCGAAAATTGATCCAGCGACACACTCACACTCCCCCGCTCCGGCCGGTTCCAAACCGAACCGATCCGCGTAATGCTCTGACCGCTGTCAAAAAAATCGTACAAACCCTCCGAAAAAACCGAAAACCGGTCACCCACATGCCACAGCACATTATAATCCCATAAACCGATCCCCTTGCCGAAGTTTTGATCGGATTCAGGATAGAAATTGACATGCGTTGAAGCCGTGATCCAATCCATAATGTGACGGTTTCCGACCGATCCCCGCTTCGTTTGAAAACGGTGCGTCATGCCCAGCCGGAGCAACGACATATCGTCCGCAATTTCCATATTGCCCGCCGTTACATTGCTTGCAATACCGCTCCGCAGCGCATAATACCGGGGATCAAACTGCGGCGGAATGTATGTCCCGTTGGCACCAAAGAACGAATTGGTCACCGCATAACGCCGCCGGAAATCATCGATAGACCAGTTATCAATCGGATCAGTCAGAATTAAATTTTCCATACTTTCGTTGGCTTGAGCGTACCAATATTCGGCATCGAAGTCGATTTTGTGCGCCAGACCGTTGAGATACCAACGCCTGCTCGAAATATTCGGCTGCACTTTCCAGAAAGGTAAATGCAGCCGCACGCCTCCTTGTCCGTAAAGCCGGTTCACCGCTTTGCCGCTGCGGTCATTTCCCCAAAGAGAAAAATCGCCGAGAACAAACGGAATCACTTTTAAGGCACCGATACTGACCGGATAATCCAGTTCATGCCGCGTCGAAAAAACAAGACCGGTTTCGTCCAGCGGCGCAGTATTATTCCCCGTTTGTGTTTCCCAAGGCAAATACCGAAAATACGGAACGTCATTCTGAACATCAAACGGCGTACTTGCGGTGTTATAATTCATCAAACCGACCCGTGTATGCCCGTACCACGTGAAATAATCGTTCAGCAGCGGCTGCCCGACAATAAAATGATCCAGCCGCGGCAGCCAATTCGCATTACTGTAACAATTATCCAGCGAATATTCTGCGGATAATTTCAGCGATTGATTGGCGGGAAGAGGAAACAGAAAATTATTCAAACTCAATGCCGTCGTTGCGTTTTCTTCGGTATGCCAAACCGAATCGAAGAATCCGGGCATAAAATTCCGATCCGAAACTTTGCCGATTTCCGCACGAAGTTGAAACGGTGCCGTAAAATCCCGGGCAGGCATAAGATATTCATGAACCCAGTGAAGCCGGTAGCGGTAATCATGCGGGAACTGCACGTCTTCCCGCACACCGCCGAGTTGATCCGTTCCGCGGTCATTCAATCCCCAAAAAAAGAAATCTCCTTTGACTTGAATATCAGCCGCAGACGGTCTGAAAATTGTCGTGTGAGACGCAGCATAATCGTATTGAAAATCCGCCCCGTAGCCGAGACCACGTTTGGTCATATAGGAAACATTGACATCGCCGTCAATCCATTCGGGGCGGCGGCAGTTCAATATCTGAAACGGATTCCATCGGGTATTGACGGTATGTCCGTTGCGTCCGCTTCGACTGTACGAAAAATTTTTGATGTACAAAGTCGGTTCGCCCAAGTCGGCAGCCATCCAGGGCCAATAAAAAACCGGCATGTTTCGAACCGCCACGGTATTGTTTTCGGCAACAATGACCTGCCGGGTATTTTGCCGGTCAAACGTCAAAGACCGCGACCGCAGCGAATAAGTCGGTTCGCCGAGTTGACTTGTCGTGATCATCGCATTCTTTGCGGTAAAAAGCCCGTCTCCCATTTGCCGGAGGATTTCCGCTTTGAGACGCACCGCACCGTTAACTTTGTCCGACATATCAATCGGAGCGGAAAGATGCCCGTTCAAAATGTAGGCGACTTTGTTTTTGGCATCATAATACATTTTGTCCGCTTCGATCAGCCGGGGACCGTCCCGGTACACAATGTTTCCTTCGAGATAAATTTCAAAGTCCTCCGTATCCGATTCGGTGTGCGAAGTTCCGGCATTCATTTTGCTGGGATTGACCATCCAGACAACGGCATTATCTGCCGAAATGTCAATCACGCTGCCGGCAAGGAGTTTGTTGTCGGCAATGCCTTCGATGATCAGATTGAGACCGCCGGAAAGGATCAGAATACCGCGCGAGGTATCGTGCGGATAAGGTTCAAAGGCAATGCTCATCGGGCTGTCGCTGCGGGAATTCAGCGAGATGCGGCGAAAACCCAATTTGGAATCGCCGGGCAGCGTCGGGATGGCTGTGGACGAAAGGTACTGTGCCGGCACAACACTCCCGTCAGGAGAGGTATCACCGGCGGCGGGCATCAATTTTTCGTTCCCGTTTGGGGAGAGGGCGGCGACAGATCGTTGATAAATCGCCGGCTCCTGCAATCCGCCGGCAGTGCTGACCGATTTTGGTGCAGCGATTAGCACATCGACCGATGTCGATGTATAAAAATGTCCCAGCCATTTTTTATCGGTAATGGTTGTTCCTTTTTGAGAACCGGCAGCGGCGTTGCCGCCAAGTTCAACTTTGACCGGATTTTGATGATCTTCTTCGAGATAAAGCATGATTTCACGCAAGCCGGTTGTTGCGTCTTTTTCGGCGGCAATCCAAACAACGGCTTCGGGTGCGTTGGCGGCGGTGCTGCCCTGCCGAATGGTGCAGTCCCCTTGCAGGAAATAGACATCGTTTGTTCCGATTTTTTTGCTCCAGCCGGTTTGGGCAGAGACGACCACCGGTTCTGTATGTTCGGCTTGCGGCAGCGACAGCATAGACATTTTGCCGGTTATTTCCATGGCACGGGCGGGGGGCTGTGTAAAAGCGGCGGACATCTGTATTCCGTCGGGACTGCCGGCCGGAATCATGACGACTGCGGGATCGCTTGCCGGATTTTTCAGCACATCGGGACTGATATACGGTGCAATGCTCGGATCGCTGATAGGCACATAACCTCTGCTTTCGACATAGATAGCGGGAACGGACGCAGGCATGCTTCCGTTCAGGAGCGGCGGGTATACGCTTTCCGTTAAACTTCCGGCGAAATCGGTTGTTTCGGCGGGGCGAACGGTCAGCGTCCCTAACCCCGGCAGGGCGGAGTTGACTTGTTCGGTGGGTTCCGGTTTCGTGAAAACGGCTTGAATCGGAGCGGTTAAAGCGTGCGACACGGCGCGGGCAGTCGGTATTCGCCCTCCGTTTTCCTTTTGCAGGAGCCGTTCCTGTCCGAAAACGGGGACGCAAAGAGAGAGCAGCCCAAACAGCGCAAGCAGTTTTGAAGCGGTACAAACGGGCGTAAGTCCTTTTTTGACGCGTATTTGTGTCAAATAGGAGTCCTTGCAAAAGGGAACGGTACGGCGGGAGTATGCCGATTTTCGCCGTTAAAAGCAAGAGCAAAAGCCGGTCATGCTCTGTCCGTTTCTCTGCCGTACTGCTGTCAAGGCGGCGTTTTCGGAAAAAATGAGTTGAACGGGTGAAACTGTTGTTTTGATCATCAGTTTTTGTGATTTTCGTTTTTCTGTTCTGTTTGCGGGGCCGCAGCAGACCGCCGGTGAGACGCTTCTTCTGCGTATCTTTTCATGAGTTTTGTGTACGGTCTTTCTTCATGTTTTTCCCAAAACAAACCGTTCATCTTGTAAATGGTATGAATTCCCTTTTCAAAGTGTCCATTCGATCAAGAATCCCGTCTCCGTCTGCACGTCCCCTGCAAAGTCATAAAACTCACAAATATTAGGCAATACAGGCAATTTAGGAAGGTGTTTTCACGACCTTTTACGGCAAAAAACCGACTTTGCAGGTGACGTGCAGGGCAGGGCGGCTTGCAAAAATGCCAATCTTTCAGTAGAATGGTATCAGAAAATTGATACCGTTCTCCGAACCGTTATAATCGTTAATTTTGGACGGGCGGTTAAAATCGGAACCCTGATTAGTCGAAAAAGGAATTATGACCATGCGAACAATTTTAGCGGTTTTACTGTTAGTGATGATTTTTTCCGCACCGGTTTCAGCCCAGACGGAAAACTTCGGCAACACGGGTTCTTCCGGTTCGGGATCGTCTTCGTCCGGTTCAAGTTCGTCTTCGTCCAGTTTTTCCAGCGGACTTAGCAGCGAGTTGATTCCGACCTCCCAAGCGATAGACAATCCGTCCAACCGGGAATTTATCGGAGCCGCCGTACCCGGCGGCTTCGTCGGTACCGATGACGTGAACGCGAGCAGTTCGACAACCAGCAGCCGAAGACAGAGCAGCACGACAACGGCACGGACAACATCCCGCACCACAACAGCACGCCGGACAACGGCAGCCGCCGGCACCGCCGGACGCACGGCAAGCAGTACCAGCGGGACATCCGTCAGAGCCGCAACGTCAACGGACTTTGAATTTACACCTGTTTATGCCGCGGAACGGTTAACGGTCATTCAAAACCGTCTGACACGAATTCCGGGAATTGCGCAAGGGCAGATCGCTTTACAAAATTCCCCAGCCGGTACAACCGCCGTTTTAACCGGAATCGTTAAAACCGAAAAAGAACGAAAATTAGCCAAACAAATGCTCCTGCTTGAACCGGGAATTGATTCTGTCGATAACCGGCTTGAGGTGCGCTAACGGCTGTCCGCCGACTCTCCCATTTTTAAGGATGACTGCTACATACAAGAGGTTCCTGATGCTGCGTTTGTTTTCCGTTTTATTGTTGCCGGTGCTGTTGTCTCCTGCACTGTGCCGGGCAGAAACCGTGTCTGCCGATCGCCTCTTCCCTGAATCCACCAAGGGATTTTTCTCCGTCAAAAATCTGGAAGAATTTCAGAAATTGTGGAAACAGACGCAGTTCGGGCAGTTCATCAATGATCCGTTGATGTCCGAATTCAAAGCGGATTTGCAAAAACAATTATCGCGGCGGCTGGAGAGCGTGTTTGCCTTTTCGCTTGACACGGTTTCGTCTCTTCCGTCCGGCGAAGTGGCTTTCGGCATGATTGCCGTCCCTAACCAAAAGCCGGGAAATGTGATGACGATGGACGTGACCGGAAAGCGTCCGCAAACCGATCAATATCTTTCGGATTTGTCCGCAAAATTGGCCGCGTCCGGTGTCAGACAATCCGCCGAACAGTATAAGGGGCAAAAGATTACGGTGCTGAAGTTCCCGCCGCCGGCAGCACCGGCACCGGCAGAAGCCGCAAAAGAAAAGGATAAACCGGTTCAGGAACCGGTGATCCGTAATGTGTTTTACATGTTCCGTCAGGACATTCTGATTGTTTCCGATCAGTTGCATTTGATCAAACTGATTGCGGACAGAGTTGTTGATGATGCCGGAAGATCGCTTGCCGATGTTCCCAATTATCAGGCAACGTTAAAACGCTGTACGGACGATATGCCGAAAGGGACAAAACCCGCCGCCGAGTGGTACATTGAACCGCTTGACTACGGCGAGTCGATACGTATTTTGTTACAGAAATCTGTTTCTAAACGGAAAAATAAACCGTCAATTTTTACTGTACTGAAAGAACAGGGCTTTGATGCGGTTCGCGGTATCGGCGGCGTGATCAGTATGAAGTCCGAAGGAATGGAAACGGTCTTTCGGACATTCGTTTGTACCAAACAGCCGTACCGTCTTGCCATGCGCATGCTGGAATTTCCCGATCAAAAGGACTTTACGCCGCCGGATTGGCTGCCTGCTGATTTGGCACGCAGTACAACCTTCCGTTTTGATCCGCTGAAAATCTTTGACAACTTCGGGATTTTATTTGATTCGGTTGTGATGCAGGGAGAAGAAGGGGTCTGGAAAGATATTCTGAAAGGACTGGAAGAAGACCCGCACGGTCCGCAAATCAATCTGCGGAATGAACTCATTGCCCATATCGGCAACCGTGCTGTGGGGATGTCCCGCTATGACAAGCCGATTACGCCGAAAAGCGAGAGTACCGTCATTGCTGTAGAATTGAAAGACGGAAGATATGAGTCCATGCAGAAGTCCGTTGAGAAACTTTTCGGAACGGACACTGAAATGAAATTTACCATGTATAAAAAGTACAAGATATGGCACCGGATACCGCCGGAAGACATTCTTGAACCGGAAGAGATGACGGAGAAACGTCTCATTGATGTTCCGGCTCCGAATAAGACGAAGGAACGACCGGCAGCCGTTGAACCGGATACTCCGTCTGCTTTTCCCGACGGCGGTATTGTGGTGACACCGCGATGGCTTCTCGTTTCTTCCCAAATGGACTACTTGAGTACGATTTTGGACAGAATGGAAAATACTGCCGCGAAGAGTACCGCATTCAAAAACGAAAAGGACTACAAAAAAATCGAACAAATCTATTCGGAAATGAGAGTGTTGGAGAAACCCCGTTTCCTCCAATTTTTTGCCCGATCAGACGAAACGATTCGTCCCACGTATGAAACACTCCGAAGGGGACAAATGCCGGAATCGCAGGCGATGCTGGCAAAACTGATCAATTTTATTATCATCTCTGAAGATGAAAACGGACGCAAGCAAATTGTTGACGGAACGAAATTGCCGGCATTCGACAAGGTTCAGAAATACTTCGGCGTGCTTTCGCTTTATGGTTCGTCCGAAAAGGACGGTTATTTTTTCAAAGGATTTTCTTTAGAACCGTCAAAAACAAAATAGGGCAGGGGAAAACCATTCCCCGCACATAACGGGGAACGTGTAATGGTTCCGCTGCTATTCGTCTGATTTATTTTCGGTTGTCATTTCTAAAACGAAATGATTTCTTCCGTTTTTTACTTCGGCTCGCAGCGGCGACGTTTCTTGTTTTGTGTACACTTCCGGCATCAATTGCTTAAATACCGGCGCACCGCCGCTGACGGTTACCTCCAATTTGTTGACAGTAACAAGGAATTTGCCTTGCATGGCACCTGCTTTATCCGCAGCAAATGTCCGCAAAGCAAAATGTCCGGCAGCATTAGTGCCGCCGGAAGCTCCGCGGCAGGAAACGTTCTCCGGTATAAAAGTTACCGTTGCCTCTTCGACCGGTTTACCGTTAAGCATAACAACTCCCGTAACCGGCGTGACCGGAATACCCCGCGAACAGCCAATCAGCGTGAGCGGAAAAAATAAAAGTGTAAGGGTTATGATGACTCTCATAAGTATTGAAAGTTAAAAGGTTGATCTTGAATGCAAAATTGAGAATTGAATATGGAGAATTAAAAATTGAAGAATACGCTGTATTCAGCGAAATATGCTTCAAAATAATTCTCCATTTTCAATGATTTTCTACGGCATGAGCGTTTCGCTGCAACTGATCGTTCCCATTGATCCCCAAATACCGTATGGACTGTGCGGGTAAGTATAGGGATAAGCCGCTGTTGCACCGGCATTTCGCCAATCGTTCCGCTGACCGCTATTGACCGTATGCCACATAGAAATGTCATTTCTGCCCGTATCAATTCTGTCGGAAACGAATATCACCGAACCGTCCAGTTTTGCTCCGTTGACTCCACCGGTATGATAACTGTTTGCCGTGATCACCGCGTTGCATTGATCCAAACTGTTTCCGCCTGAACCGGTCATATTACCGTTGTTCCATAGGTACGTAGAAACGGAATTTGGCGGCAAAACGGTATAAAACGCATGGCAGTAATAGTCGCTTGCGGAACCAAGCCAGCGTCTTCCCACGAGTGCAGCCGGCTGCCAGCCGTTTTGCAATTGTCCATTGCTACCCAATACCTTCGCGTAAACATCGGCAGGCGTGCTGCAAAAATCATTGCCCTTAAAAGCAATACCGCTTTTAAGCGAACCGGCAATCGGTATATTGTTGATCACGCTTGTCGGAACGGAAATCGTACATTCTGAAAAGCCGATAGTATTGGTTAGTCCATCCGTAACTTCGCTGAAATTACGCCCGTAAGCGGCTCGCCTTCCTGTGATCGCCCCGCTGCTGTCCTTGACTTCATCGCACAGATGGGCATCCGTCAGATTATTCACTCCCACCACAAATGGGGAACGCTGCTCCTCTCCGATGTCGTTTTCAAAAAACCAATTGCGGGTACATGAAACGGCATCGCCAATATTCGCGTGATAATTCAGCACTCCCGGATAGTTTTCGACAGGGTCCTGCGAAGAACCGCCGTCAGAGGGGCAAAGCAATACAGGGACGCGGGTTCTGCCCGGAATAAAATCGGCACTGAATACCGGATTTTCGCCGCTGGCGGCGGGCTTGAAATACGGCAAATAATTGACGGAACCCTTGTACGAACAAGCTGTTCCGCCTTGACAGGCAATGTCAAAAAGTGCCTGATTTTCCAAATACGGCATGAGTTGAAAAGCCCAAGTAATGGCATGAAACGCTTCGCCTTTTCCTGTCGATTGGTTTCCCGGGTTAGCATCGTAAGGGGAATCCAAGGCGGGCATTCTGTCGTATACACCGTGGTGAGTGTGAACAGCAAGGGCAATCTGCTTGATGTGATTGCCGCACTGCATTCTTCGGGCTGCTTCCCTCGCCACTTGAATTGCCGGAAGCAAAAGGGCGATGAGCATGCCGATGATCGCTATGACTACGAGGAGTTCGATAAGTGTGAACCCCAAAGAGCGGGTGACATACACCAGCCGATTAAGCGGGAAATTCGCAGGCGGGTTGCTGTTTTTGCGGTCAACGGAATTCCTGTCCGTTGCTCCGATTAAGACTGACCCCCCCCCCATAATTGCCCCATATTAACGTTTGCTTCGGCATTTTCAGGGGTTCTGCCGACGTGTTCGCCAATCATTCTGTCCATAGTATTTCTCCTTGTTAGATAAAAGGTGGAAACATAGATACACTATACATTTTATAATATACACTGAAAAAAGAGATTTGTCAAGACAAATAACGAAATAATAAAATTATGGTCTATCGGCAATCGTTCAGGGGCAGGGGAGGGGGGCTTACATTGCTCTGTCTATGCGGTTATAATAGCCGAAAATTAACTTTTCGGAAAACGTTATGCCCATTGAAAAATCCCAATTGCCCCATAAAATCGCCGACATTTCGCTTGCCGATTGGGGACGCAAAGAAATTGCCATCGCCGAAAACGAAATGCCCGGTTTGATGGCTCTGCGGAAAAAATATTCCGCTTCCAAACCGCTTAAAGGCGCAAAAATTGCCGGTTGCCTTCACATGACCATTCAAACGGCAGTTCTCATCGAAACGCTTACCGCTCTCGGTGCCGAAGTGACATGGAGCAGTTGCAATAAATTTTCAACGCAAGACCACGCCGCTGCCGCCATTGCCGCAACCGGTGTTCCTGTTTATGCGTGGAAAGGGGAATCCGATGCCGATTTCGATTGGTGCATTGAACAAACTGTCATTTTCCCTGACGGCAAACCGCTCAATCTGATTCTTGATGACGGCGGCGACCTGACCGCACTCCTTCACAAACCGGCATACGCCGATATTATTAAGGGTGTGAAAGGTCTCTCCGAAGAAACAACAACGGGAGTCCACCGCCTTTATCAAATGTTTGCAAAGGGAGAACTCAAGGTTCCGGCCATCAACGTCAATGATTCTGTTACAAAAAGTAAGTTCGATAATCTTTACGGCTGCCGGGAATCGTTGGTAGACGGAATCAAACGGGCAACGGACGTGATGGTTGCCGGCAAAGTTGCTGTTGTTGCGGGCTACGGCGATGTCGGAAAGGGCTGCGCCCAATCGCTCCGCTCTTACGGTGCCAGAACAATTGTGACGGAAATTGACCCGATTTGTGCGTTGCAGGCGGCAATGGAAGGTTTCCAAGTGATGACCATGGACGAAGCCGCCGCCATCGGGAACATTTTTGTTACAACAACCGGCTGCTGCGACATTATCCTGACAAAGCACATGGAAAAAATGAAGAACGATGCGATTGTCTGCAACATCGGACATTTCGACGTTGAAATTGACGTACACGGATTGGAAACGTACAAAGGCATCAAAAAAGTGCAGGTTAAGCCGCTGGTAGACCGGTACACGTTTCCTGATGGTCATTCGATCATTCTGCTGGCGGAAGGCCGGCTTGTCAATCTCGGCTGTGCAACCGGACACCCTTCGTTTGTAATGTCCAATTCGTTCACAAACCAAACGCTGGCGCAAATTGCTTTGTGGTCGGAAACGGAAAAATATCCGATAGGGGTTCATCGGTTACCAAAAATTTTAGACGAAGAAGTAGCACGGCTGCATTTGGATCAAATTGGTGCGAAACTGACGACACTGACGCAAAAGCAGGCGGACTACCTCGGCATTCCGGCAGACGGTCCGTTCAAGCCGGAATTTTATCGATACTAAAATTACCGCACGCTGACGGCAGAATACACACTCGGCAGGGCAGGGGACACGCCGAGTGTAAAGACGCTTGATAGAAAGGCAAAACCGAATATCGCGGCAAAATGAGCGGCAGACAATAACTCTCCAACTTGGGGCAGGGGAGTATTACCGCTGCAAATCCTGTGGACGGAACGCCTGTATAAAATGTTCGATTTCAAAATCTTCGGCTGACGTTCCTGTTACAGAAATAACATCGAACCGCACCGGCGATTGCATCATTCGGAATTGATGCATAAATTGTTCTGCCAGCCGCAGTATTTGCCGCTGTTTCGTTTCGTGTACCGCTTCGTAGGGCTTTCCGAAGCGGTTATTTTTTCGTGTTTTCACTTCGGCAATGACAAGCGTTTCGCCATCGAGAGCAGCAATATCAATTTCACCGCCGGGCAAGAGAAAGTTGCGCTGCAAAATTTGGTAGCCCTTTGCCGTTAAAAAGTCCGCCGCTGCCTGCTCGCCGGCGCGTCCTAAAACGTCTTTTTCTTTTGCCGACGTGCTTTTGCGGTGCTGTTTTGATGACTTCGGCAGCGGAGTCGGCAATAATTTGGAAAGTATTTTAAGCATACACCGGCCGTTTCACGTTTCGTTTCTTCCGTTCATTTTTAGCCGTTTTTGCAGTACAGTCAAGGGCGGGGCAAGGTGCGGGCAGACGAGTTGTCCTGCTGTTTGACATCAATGGCAAAAATACGCTCTTAAATGTAAATCTTGTATTCCCCTCTCGGCAAGCCGCCGCACGCCGAAAGGAAGCCAAGCGTGTACTTGCCGTCTGTCAAACCGATAGTCCTCATCGGCAGCGGCTCACCGGTGTCGGAAAAAGTAATCCGCGGCCGGAAATTAGGTGTGTTATTGTTACGATAAAAAATGTAATAATAATGAATGTTTTCATGTTTGTGTATGTTGTTAATTGTTAAAATTTATTGTTACGATTTTCGTTATTCACATTATCGACTGAAACGGGCAATTTGTTATGGGCAAAAAAATAAAAATTCACTTATCGGATAACCTAGTCCGTTGCGGAGTATGACATTTGGCGAGCGTTTTGCGGTTTTGCTCTCAATTGTTCTCCACTTCCCGTAAAGTGTGCTCTTTCTTCTTCATCAGACGCACCAACCGCTCCGGTCATTCCCGTCAGGAACGTCCAAACCTCCCCCAACGCCGCACTCCGAAAAACGTGTTTTTCTTCGCCGGACTCCTCTTTCTCCAAATGCAGGCAATTCTCCGCCTTCCAATGGCGGAGAATAGAAGGCGAATCTCTACGCGTCCCTTTTTTTACAGACAAGTTTGTCGTCCGGTTCCCGCTGTTTCACGCCGGAAAAAATTAACGGCAACTGTTCCAGCGTTGTCTTGTTGTTTGCCTTCACCTGAAAAATGCCAACCCGATGATATTGATAAATCACTTCAAGCAGCGGACGCTGCCTATAAACCGCATCGCCGGTCAATATTGGCAACGCCGGATACAGTTGAAGCACCTCTTCCAGATGCTTCGTCAAGCTCGCTGGTCTTTCGGAAGCGGAGAAAGGTTTCGGGTTCTTTTTTATGGAGTGCCGGTCATCGTTTGATTTCGGCGATAGTGGAGATGCCCGCCGGCAGCCCGAGGATGACAATGGCGATGACGGTGTGAAACGGGTGGGAGACCCCGTGTTTTGACCGCGGGTCGGGAACGCGGCGGAGGCATTGCAGAAGTCGGGCGGCGACGGATATTTCGGAAGAGGACATTGCGGACTCCTTTGTATTTTGGGAACGGGAAATAAGTCTCTGCTCTTAATACGAAAGAATAGCAAAAATATCGGGTAAAAATTCGCAAGTCGGGAAACTCCGAAACGGACTGGAACCGGTGCCAAAAAATGTGCATGCATCTCTTGACAAATCTCTTTTCATTGCGGACAATAGCGGAAAATTGTGTCCGTAATCCAATCCGATGAATATCCAAGCAAAAGAATTTCTCAAGAATATCTTAACAACCCCAAGCACAACGGGATTTGAAGCACCGGTACAGCAGATCGTCCGAAATTATGTGCAGCCCTTTGCCGATACGGTCCGAACCGATGTTCACGGCAACGTCATCGCCGCCCGCAATCCTGACGCACCGCTGCGGATTATGCTCGCCGGTCATTGCGATCAAATCGGGCTTATCGTCAATTACATTGACGAACAGGGATTCATTTACATTTTGACCGTCGGCGGCTGGGATATTCAAAACCTCATCGGTGTCCGTGTCAAAATCTGGACAGCAAAAGGAGGAGTGGACGGTGTCATCGGAAAAAAACCGATTCATCTATTAGACGATGAGGAACGGAAAAAAGTGCCGAAAATCTGCGACCTTTGGGTGGACATCGGGGCTGCCGACAAAGCCGAAGCCGAAAGCGTGGTCAGTGTCGGCGATCCGATAACCGTGGAATTGGAGTACCGCGAACTGCGGAACAATCTGATCGCCGCACCGGCAACAGACGATAAAGCCGGACTTTGGGCAGCCATGGAAGCCCTGCGGCGGATCGATCCGGCAAAATTAAAAGCCGGCGTGTTTGCCGTTTCTACCGTACAGGAAGAAGTCGGGCTTCGCGGCTCCCGGACAAGTTCTTTCGGCATTGATCCGCATATCGGTATCGCCACAGACGTACATTTTGCGACCGATTGCCCGTCTATGGAAAAAAAACGGAACGGCGATGTCAAACTCGGCGGCGGTCCCGTGCTGACAAAAGGTCCGAACATCACGGTTCGGCTTGTCAATGCCCTCATTGATACGGCGAAAACAAATGAAATACCGGTGCAAATTATTGCGGAAGGAAAAATTACCGGCACTGATGCGGGGTCAATTCAGGTGAACCGGAGCGGCGTGGCAACAGCATTGGTCAGTATTCCGAACCGGTACATGCACACACCGGTCGAAATGATTTCGCTGAACGATATTGACTACGCCGCCGATTTAATGGCGCGATTTTGCGAAAGCATTGAACCGGACGCTTCGTTTATACCTTAACGTTTACATCAGAGCGGACGGGCGGTTAACGCCGTCCCGTCCGGTGTTTATCAATCACGGCATCAATCTGATCGAAATCTTCTTTCAGACAGAGTTGCAGGATCACGCTTTCGGCAGATTCCGCTGCGGCATTCTCTTTGGACGCAACCGCCGCCGTATAGGTTTTCAGACGGCGAAGAGCCAGTTTAGTCGTTAAATTGTAGTGCCGGGCTTCGCCCCTTTCAGCGATCCAATTCGGTCCTTTCACCAATAACATCCGGCTGAAACTCGACCAGCACGGTGCAAAATGCCGCAACAACTGCGCCAGACGGGACACTGCCCGAATCGTCAATGTGGTATACCGCCGCCCCTTTTCGGCAAGAAGCGTTGCCGCCTTCGCATGATGAACCGGTATCTTCAATCGCAACTCTTGCAGCATTTCACTGACCGCCAACGCTTTCTTGCCGGTGGAATCGCAAAGTTCAATGTTTAAGTCGGGACGGACAATCGCCAGAATAATGCCCGGTACACCGCCGCCGGTTCCGACATCAAGCACCTTTTCTCCATGCCGCAAAAACTCGGCAAGGGCAAGGGAATCGGTAATGTCCCGCGCCGCAAATTTATCATAATCGGTATGCCTTGTCAGATTGATCCGCTCATTCCAAGACCAAAGAAGATGCACATATTCTTCCAGTTTTCGGATTTGTATTTTTTGCAGCGAAATACCATGTTTTTTGATCGCATCGGAAAAATCAGACATATTACAGCGGAAAAGTAAACAGCGGCAACACTCCATTATAACCTTTTTGTACGGTTTGTGCAGGCGTTTTCACCGCTTTGCATTTTTTAACGCTTCGTAAAACCGCTCCACGTCAATCGGTTTCGTTAAATGTTCCGCCATCCCCAACGCTTTGCAGCGTTCACGCTCTTCCGCAAACGCATGAGCCGTCAGCGCATAGATCGGTATGTCTGCATAATCCGGTATACTTTTAATCCGCTGAGTCGCCTCATAGCCGTCCATGACCGGCATTTGCAAATCCATCAGCACCAGATCGAAGACCGGTTTGCTGCGTTCTTGCGATGCCGAAGCGAAACAATCCAACGCCTCCTGTCCGTTCTTTGCCAGCGTGACATCCGCTCCCGCCGCACGAATCAGTTCCGATGCAATCATTGCATTGATCTTGTTGTCTTCGACAAGCAGTATCCGCATATCCTTTAAGCCGGCGGCATCGACTGGCAGCAAAGGAGGAATGACCGCCTGTTTTTGCGGTTCATTAAACGAAACTCCTTCCGGGACTTGCAGCGGACACGTGAACGTGAATGTTGTTCCTTCCCCTTCTTTGCTGTCCACATCAATCGATCCGCCCATCAGTTCCACGATTTTCCGTGTGATCGTCAAACCGATGCCGGTGCCGCCGTACTTCCGTGTCATCGAATTATCCGCCTGATTAAATGCAGCAAAAACAACATCCAGCGTTTGGGCGTTCATGCCGATTCCCGTATCCGTAACAGTAAATTTCATCATCACATTGCCCGGATCGCTCCGCACAATGCTCCCTTTCACCGAAATCGTTCCCTGTTCGGTAAATTTATAGCCGTTGTCGATTAAATTGATCAGCACCTGCCGGAGACGCACCGGATCGCCGTTCAAACTCGCCGGCGTGCTGCTGTCCAATGCGACATTCAGGACGACCGGCGAAGCGGCATACCGCGCCGTGAAATATTCGGTCAGTGAATTCATCATTTTTCGGAGATCAAAATCCGAACGTTCCAGTTTCATCTGACCGGTATCAACCGAAGAAAAGTCGAGAATGTTATTGATAATGTTCAGCAATGACGATGCGGCATGATTCATTTCTTCCGCATACTGCCGCTGTTTTCCGTCCATAGACGTTTGCAGGAGCAGAGCCGTCAAACCGACAACGGCATTGAGCGGCGTGCGGAGTTCGTGACTCATATTCGCCAGAAACTGCATTTTTGCTTTATTCGCCGCTGTCGCCGCCGTCATGGCGGCTTTCAGTTTCAGCAGCGTTTTGATCCGGGCAAGCAGAACATCTTTATCAAACGGCTTGTGAACATAATCATTCGCACCGGATTGAAAACCATAAACAATGTCGTGCGGCTGATTTTTCGCCGTCAGCATAATGATCGGCAATTCAAAAAGTGAAAACTTGTTCCGCAACTGGATGCAGACATCGTAGCCGGACATTTTGGGCATCATTACGTCAAGCAGAACAAGATCAAATTGTTCCCCTTGCTCAAACATCGCAAGGGCTTCCAAACCGTTGTACGCTTTCGCAACGTTATATTTCTGTACAGAAAGAAGATTGTGCAGAACCTGAATGTTGATCGGTTCATCATCGACAACGAGAATCCGTGTTCCCGCCGGATTGACAACGGCGGATTGAAAATCGGATTCTTCGTAGTCCTCTTCTTCCGCATCAAAAGAGTCCGCATCGGGGATCGCGGAGGAGGGCTTGCCGGACGAAGCAGCGGCGGATTCGTCCGCCTGCAAAACGGTAAACGTAAAAGTAGAACCTTCGCCCGGCGTTGATTGAACAGTAATCGTTCCGCCGTGCAGTTCGACCAGTTTTTTTGTGATCGGCAAGCCCAAACCGGTACCGCCGTAAATCCTCGATGCAGAACCGTCCGCCTGTTCAAACGATTCAAATATCTTCTCGAATTGATCTTCCGCAATTCCGATGCCGGTATCCTGTACGGAAACGGCGATTTTACCGTCTGCCGCTTTTGCCGAAACAACAACTTGTCCTTTGCTGGTAAACTTGACGGCATTGCCGATCAAATTGTACAAAATCTGCTGAATCCGGTTTTCATCCGCATTGATCATCGGCAGTGCCGGATCGATATTGCTGATCAGCGCAACATCCTTGCTTTTGGTCTGCGGCTTGGAAAGGGCGATGACGGTTTGGACAATCACTTTCAAGTCCACCGGCTTGAGATTCAGTTCGAGTTCCTTGTTTTTCAGTTTTGCGAAATCAAGAATATCGTTGACCAAGTTGGAAAGCCGTTTGCCGCTGTTGGAAACAAGGGCAAGATTGTATTTCTGTTCATCGGTCAGCGGACCGGCGGCACCGTCAATCATCGATTCGGCAATACCGATAATCCCGTTAAGCGGCGTGCGGAGTTCGTGCGACGTGTTGGCAAGAAATTCATCTTTGAGTTCGTTGAGGTGATTGAGATAGACGTTTTTCTCTTCTAATTTTTCGGCATCGTTTTGCAATTCTTTTATGAGCCGTTTGATTTCGTCCGTCATAAACTTAAAGGCGGCGGAGAGTTGCCCGATTTCATCTTTGCCCTGAAAAACCGGTACATCGGTGTCGAATTTGCCGATGCCGATAATTTTGGCGGCTTCGGCTAATTGATTGATCGGCTTGGCAATACTGCCGGAAATAAAGAAGAGCATTACGCCGATAGCACTGACTGCTATCAGCGAAATACCGACGGCGAAATTGCGGAGAGCGACTGCTTTTTGCAGCACATTCGACATCGGAATACTAACGGCAACCGACCATGGATTGGTCTCTTCGCTGAACCGGATCGGAAGATAAACGGTGTAATAAAATTGCCCTTTGTAGGTGAACGGCTTGCCTTCGGCAACGTGCGTTCTTGCCTCTTTTGCAGAGTGCAGCCGTCGTTCATCAGCACGGAGCAGTTCCTCTGCCAAACCGGCACTGACCAACTGCATATCCAGAATTTCGGCATTGTGTTTCGGATCGTCAATGTATTGGTTCAGAAGACCGATGAATTTGGCGGCATTGGTTCGTTCCGTATTTTGTTCGGACACTTCGGCTTCATTCGTCATGTCTTTGCCCGTTTCTTTGACCGGCATTGCGGCAAGATACTGTTCGGCAAACGTCCGGGCATGGGCGGCAATGTTCGGATTGTAAGCAAGCATATTATAGACAAAGTCAACGGCGACATCTTTACCGAGCATCGTTTTATTGGTGTGGGCGGCAACGCTGCCGTTATGGGAAAGAATCATCGTTACGCCCTGATGCGGATTGATTCCGGTCACCATTTCCTGCAACTTATCAAGAACAATGTCAGACGAAACAATACCGATGAATTGTCCTTTGTGAAGAACCGGAAAGATTAAACTTTCAAGCATAACGGTTCTTCCCTGCAATTCGTAAGGATAGGGATCGGTAATAAACTCTTTCAAATCGCGTTTCGGAATTTTGTACCAATCCTCGCTATCGATAGCGGCGAGCGGTTCAACAGCAATGTTTGTACCGAGTTTATTCCAGTACGGGGCGAAGCGTCCGGCGGCATCGTAGCAGGGAGTTTCCCCTTCGGCGGCAGGTTTCCCTTCGGCGGTTTTGTTTTGGAATTCGGCATCTTTTCCGTCAAGGGCGTTGGGATCGTAAGCCACGCAGAAAGCCGTGATGTATTCTTTTTCGGCAAGAGCGTGTTTGAGCAGAGTGTTGTAGACATTGCGGTCGGTAATATTCAGGTCTTTGAGGGACTCGAAAACACCGGCGAGTGTTTCGGCGGTCACGCGTGCGCCTTGCAGTTCTGCACGGATTTCGTTGCAGTATTTGTCGGCGGTTTTTTGGGCGAGGTTGAAGGCATCGGTTTTGACCTGCTCGAAAGTCCGGCTCGAAATCACGGCTGTCAGTATGCTGAAAGCCGTCAGAACGGTAAGGGAAACGAGCGAAAAGATTTTGGTACGCAGCCGGATACTACGGAACATTGGATTAAACAAAATCGTTAGAACAGTGAGGGATGTATATTATACACGAAAAAGAAAGAGAAGGGCGGTATCCGGCAACGATCCTGCTCAATTTTTTATCCGTTTTTTGACGGTTTTCTAATATGTAATACAGTGCAGCGGTACGGCAAGTTCCGTCAGGATTTCTTCGCACAGCCGGGGAAGAGGTAATTCTCTGCCGAGCATTTCAATCATCGACGTGAACGGACGCTTTTCAAATTCCGCCTGAAATTCCGGCGGAATGTCCCGAAGCCGGTTATTTACGTTCAAACCGATCCCAAGAATTCCAAAAGACGGAGACGGAGATTCGAGCAAAATACCGCAGATTTTTTTCTCCTCAACATATACATCATTCGGCAAATGCAGTTCGATTTTGTTTTCAGGCAAATACCGCTTCAGAACAGTCATAACGGCTTGTGCGGCGGTAACCGAAAGCAACGGCAATTCATTTCTGGAAACAGTTGCCGGCGACAATCCGAAACCGACAGACATCAGCACGGCTCCTTCGCCGCTCCACCACGCCTTGTTTTCCCGACCGCGCCCTGCCGTTTGCTGTTTGGCTATCACTAAACATGGCAGCGGCGGAACAACCGGATGCTTAAACAATTCTTTCATGCGGTCATTCGTTGAAGAAATCACCGCATGGTATTCCAGAGTTTGAATCGGCAGAGGACAGATCATGGATATTGCTCGTCATTATCCTTTCGGGGCTGTCTATAAATCCGCTTTTTCGATTTGCCAGTATTCAAGTTCGACCGGCGTTCCCCGACCAAACAGGTTAATGATCACCATCACTTTGCCGCTCTTATCATCAATTTTGTCAACCGCACCTTCGAATCCGCCGAGCGAATGACCGATATTATCTTTGACCTTGACGTTATCGCCGATTTTGAAGGGAATCGTGATGCTGATTCCGGTACTTTCTTTTTCCCGCCCAAGATCAAGAATCCGCTGGACTTCGTGCGGCAGCATCGGTGTCGGTTTTCCCTGCGTTCCCGTAAAATCACCGACTCCGGCAATGCCCCGAACAAGAAACCATGTGTCCTCATTGATTTCCATGTAAATCATCAGATAGCCGGGATAGAGTTTGCGTTTGATGATTTTTTTCTTGTCACCCCGTATTTCCGCAATTTTTTCCGTCGGAACAAGAATATCGCCGAAGTATTCCTGCAACCCCGATATGGCAATGCGCTGTTCGATGCCTTTTTTGATGGCATCTTCGCGGTTAACCTGCACTTTCAGGATATACCAGTCCTTTTTGCCCATGATTTTGTCGCGGGATTCGTCCACAAAGGGACGCGGCGGCAATTCTTCGACTTCAAAATCGTCATCTTCCGTCTGTTCGCTGCCGGCAGGTTCCGTCATGAGACGATCAACCGGCTGACTAGCCGATTGCGGTGTTTCGGTCAACGTATTGTTGTCGGTCAATATTTCGGACATAATTTTTCTCCTTTCTAAACAACGCCGGAGAGTTTGAACAGGAAAACCCAGACGAGATCGAATACGTAAATCATCGCGGACAACAGAATGAAGACCACCAAAACCACAATCGTTGAAGACCGGAGTTCCGCCATCCCGGGCCACGAAACCTTTACCATTTCGGCTTCCACAGAAATGAGAAAGTCGGCAAACGTTGACCAGTTAACAACCCGATAACCGAACCAAAGTCCGGCAAGAAGAACGAGACCGGCAAACGCATAGGGGACAATCGCCGTCATCATGGTTACTGCCGAAGCGGAACCTTCCAGCGTTATTGGGGACATCCCGGTGTCTTGCGGTATTAACCGGAACATCCATGCGACAAGGTTGACGAACCAAGTCCAGTCCAACTGCGTACATTTCCACGCACCGGTTGCGAACACAATCCAAACACCCGCCATTGTCATACGGCGAATCAACCGCCCCTGACTTGTTTTGTAACGCCGCAGCCGAAATAATTCTTTGATGAGTCCCATTTCGTTTTCTTTTATTGATGATCAATACCACTTCGCCATTCTGCATCCTGCTGATCAGGGGAGGAGGGAATCGAACCCCCACCAGCGGTTTTGGAGACCGCAGTTCTGCCACTAAACTACTCCCCTTAATTTTGTACCGCAAGCGGTAAGCAGGCAGCGTGGACAGCCAACGAAAAGCGGTTCAGAGAACCCATGACGATAACAAACCGCCTTTCCATTTGTCTGTCCGACACCTGCTTATCTGAGATTATTTAAGGATTTTTGTGACTACGCCGGAGCCGACAGTACGACCGCCTTCACGGATAGCGAACCGGACATTTTCCTGCATCGCAATCGGCGAAATCAGTTCGACTTTCAACTTCACGTTGTCGCCCGGCATACACATTTCGGCACCGCCGAGAAGCGTCAATGAACCGGTTACGTCCGTTGTACGGAAATAAAACTGCGGACGGTAGCCGGAGAAGAACGGTGTGGTTCTTCCGCCTTCGTCCTTTGACAGTACGTACACTTCGGCTTCAAAATCGGTATGCGGCGTGATCGATCCCGGTTTGGCAAGTACCTGTCCGCGTTCAATTTCTTCCCGCTTGATACCGCGCAGAAGCAAACCGACGTTGTCGCCTGCCTGTCCCTGATCCAGTTCTTTCTTGAACATTTCTACGCCGGTCACGGTTGTTTTCCGTTTTTCGTCCGAGAATCCGACAATTTCGACTTCTTCGCCGACTTTGATCACACCTCTTTCAATACGACCGGTGGCAACGGTTCCGCGTCCTTCGATAGAGAACACATCTTCGATAGCCATCAGGAACGGCTTATCCTGTTCGCGCGGCGGTTCGGGAATAAAACTGTCAAGAGCGTCCATCAGTTCGCCGATGCACTTTGCTTTTGCCGGATCGCCCGGATTTTGCTGAGCATCACGGGCAACGCCGCGGATAATCGGGGTATCGTCGCCGGGGAAACCGTATTTGCTCAACAGTTCCCGGACTTCAAGTTCAACGAGTTCAAGGAGTTCCGGGTCATCAAGCAAGTCGACCTTGTTGAGGAAGACAACGAGTTTCGGCACGTTCACCTGACGGGCAAGAAGAACGTGTTCCCGCGTTTGGGGCATCGGACCGGCATCGGCGGCGACAACAAGAATGGCTCCGTCCATCTGGGCGGCACCGGTAATCATGTTCTTGATGAAGTCGGCGTGACCGGGACAGTCAATGTGTGCATAGTGCCGCTTGTCGGTTTCGTATTCGACGTGGGCAACGGCGATAGTCACCGTTTTGGTTGCGTCACGAACAGTACCGCCCTTGGCGATATCTGCATAACTTTTGACTTTGGCGAGTTGCTTTTGGGCTTGTACTGCAAGGATCGCCGAAGTGAGGGTGGTTTTGCCGTGATCGATGTGTCCGATGGTGCCCACGTTCACGTGCGGTTTGGTACGTTCAAATTTCTCTTTTGCCATTGAATTTCTCCTAAAAGTTCTTTCGCCAGTGGTTTGGCTAGCGGTTAGTATTAAAAAACCGGTTACTGACCCTCTAACCAACTGGTCATTAACCACTGTTATACCACATTTCGGCAGGAATTGTATCAACCCCGAACCGGAACGCGGCATCCGGCGGCAGTCAACGACGGATAAACGGCAAAAACCTGCCTTTATCCTTCATTTTCTGCCTCTCGTAAGCTGTTGATGAGATTCGAACTCATGACCTCGTCCTTACCAAGGACGTGCTCTACCGACTGAGCTACAACAGCGAAGCGGGTGAAGGGAATCGAACCCTCGTCATCAGCTTGGAAGGCTGCGGCTCTACCATTGAGCTACACCCGCCTGTTTGAACACCGATTGAAAAGGTGCTGTGCGGCAGTTTGTTGCTATCTGCCGTCCGCTGTGCCTGCACAACCGCTGTTCATTTCCATTGGGGGATGATGGATTCGAACCATCGAAGTCAGTGACAGCAGATTTACAGTCTGCCCCCTTTGACCACTCGGGAAATCCCCCCTCGAAAGCTGGCGATGGGACTCGAACCCGCAACCTGTTGATTACAAATCAACTGCTCTTCCGATTGAGCTACGCCAGCGTCACCGTATTTCAGCGTCTTTGTATCCGGCTTTTATTCGGGCGTATATGCCGCCAGTGCCGCTTTTACCAATCGGAGACGTACTGCGAAACCGCCCCCTGATCAGGTTGCGGAAGTATAACATATTCCGGTTGTATTGCAAGAGGGGGATCGCCGTGTCCGCCGGTTTTGAAAAAGCACTCAAACTTGCCGGACAGGTAAAGATACAACAGGACGGCGGCAACATTTATGCACCGGAAATTCATTACACCGATGCACTCGGACTCGGCGGAAAGTCCGTCATTACCAGCGTCAGCACAATTCAAAATATGAACCAAATGCAGATGCCTGATCTTGTGAAGTAAAACGAAAACGCCCCCGCTATCCGGCAACTGTTTTTCTGCCGAGAAGAGCGTTAATTTTTTCAATCAATGCGGCAGCGGATTGCAGCAAGTCGTCATTGTGCGTCCGTACATAATCAAGGTTTTCCTGCCGGGCAGCATGCTCCAACGCTTCCGCCTTTTTGCCGACCGCGTCCGCACAAATACTATAAC
>JAIRPZ010000191.1 GCA_031256755.1 Planctomycetaceae bacterium | reverse complement strand
TTTCAGGAATCTATTCTTCGCCATTGGGAGACGGAGAATGGCCTGCATTGGGAGAAGGACAAGGAGTCCGTCGCAGACAAACACATTTTTCGGAATGCGGCGTTGGGCGAGGTTTGGACGTTCCTGACGGGAATGGCTGGAGCAGTTGTGTGTGTCTGACGAAGAAGAAACGCACTTTGCGGGAAGTGAGAGAACGATTGAGAGCAAAACTTCAAAACGCTCTCAAATGTAAAACTCCGAAACGGATTGGTGGTAAGCCGGGAACTGCTGCCTGACCCATTGACAGATTTATTTTTGCAGGAAGACCGGATGGAAAAGCAGGATTTCTAAATCATCTTGCCCATGCCGTTGATAACTGTATTTGTCGGGAGCGGGATGAGGTTAAGTGCTTCCAACCCGCCTTTTTCTCTGACAAGAGCATTTGCCGTCATCCATGCTCACCGCCTGCCTTTATTTCTGCCGCCGTGCAAAATACGTGTCATTTTGCTCTTGCCGTTCTTGAGGAAATTCGCTAGCGTTCCCGTAATTGATCCCGCATCAAAAGCGTTTTGCCCGAAAAATCATGCGAAAACCGAAACGTCTTTTTCCGTTTATCCTCGCTCTGACCCTTTGCAGTTCGATGATCTGTCTCACGAATTGCAGCGGAGAAGCACAAGAGCCGTTTCGCGATCCGTCCGCACCCGTTTCGCCCGCTCCGGCAGCCGCCGGCAGCAATCCCGCCGCCACCATACCGACCATTCTGGATGTCCGCCTCGAAGGAAATATGCAAATCGCCGCCGCCGATATTATGAAAATTATCAAAATACGCAAAGGCAGACCGTTCAGCGAAACCGTGCTGGAAGAAGATAAACGCGCCCTCATTCAGAAAACATGGTTCATTGACGTAAAAACAAAAGTAGAACGGACACCGGACGGATATATCATCACCTTCCGCTTCATTGAACGCCCGCTGATCCATTACGTTAAAGTGATCGGCAATCACGCCCACACAAAAAAAGCACTGCTCGAAGAAGCCAATATCAAAACCGGCGACGCTTTGGATACGATTGCCGTACAGCAAGCCGCCGAGCGGATTGAACAATTCTACCGTTCCGGCGGACATCATCAGGTTCACGTGGAAATTTTAAGCGGAACACAACTCGGCGACCGCGGCGTGGTTTTTCTCGTCAGCGAAGGAGGAAAACAGCGGGTTTTGTCCGTTGAATTTGAAGGAAATGCGATTGCCACCAGCGGACGGCTTAAAACCCTGATCCAAACAAAACCGGGCTGGTTCTTTTGGGTGAACAGCGAATTCACCCGGAAAAAACTGGACGAAGACGTGGAAACACTCATCAATTATTACCGCAAACTCGGCTTCTTTTATGCCAAAGTAGACAGAGTATTTGAAGAAACCGCCGGCGTGACCGGTTTGGGCGAGCCGCGGAATTGGGTCAACGTCAAGTTTATGATCGATGAAGGTCCCCGCTGCAAAATCCGGGACATCCGGTTTACCGGCAACCGCGTTTTCGATCAGGAAGCCCTGCGCAATGTCATGAAATCGGCAAAAGCAAAAAACGGCTATTACAATCAGGATATGGTGGAAGCAGACGTGCTGAAAATCAAAGAACTTTACGGAAATCAGGGATACGTCTTTGCAATGCCGATCCCCGATCCCCGTGTGGATCAGGATACGATTGATCTGGTCATCAATATCAAAGAAGGCCCCCGCTGTTATTTGAATACGCTGAACGTGGAAATTGTCGGACATGACAGCAATTCCGAATCCTACACAAAGTGGCACCCGATTTTGAACCGGTCTTCGCTCCGTCCGGGCGATATTCTGCGCACCAGCGAAATCAATGCCACCAAACGGCGTTTAATGGCATCGCAGTTGTTCAATGTCAATCCGACACAAGGGCAGATGCCGGAATTTATTTTTGATTATCCGAAAGCCGCTCTCGAAAAAGAACGGGCGGAAGCCGAAAAAGCCGAAGAAGAATTAACCGCCGAAAAACCGGTCATACGCGGACAAGCCCCGTCCGAACCGGCTCTCTCCGCACCGGCACTGTACACACCGCCGATGATCCGTTTTACGGACACAGACACCGCAGCGGCAGCGGCAAAAACGTATCCGCCGGCAGCGTCTGTTTATTCCGGCAGCGTGGCTCCGACTGTCACGCCGCTGCAAAATCCTTACCTTTATCCGCAGCAGCCGGCTCCTGCGTCCGTTCCGGCAGCAGGAATGACCGCAACACAATTTTCTGTCCCGAATCCCCCTTCTTTTCTGAATCCGTCCGCACCGGCTGCCGCGGATGCCGCGCCTGTTGTCTACCCGGATACCGTTTTGGGCAATCCGTTCAACACACTGCACGAAACCGTCCGTTTTGATCCGAATGCACCGCCCGGCACGGACGGACACATTTACGGAACGGACGCAATTTTGCGGGTGCAGGAAGCACAAACCGGCAGTTTGATGATGAGCGTTGCCGTCAGTTCGGATTCCGGTTTGATGGGACGGTTTATCCTCGAAGAGCAGAATTTCGATATTCTGAAATTTCCGCGCGGATACCGGTTTGCGGACTGGAAAAACGCTTTCCGCGGAAAGGGACAGCATTTCCGTCTGGAAGCCGTTCCCGGTACGCAAGTCCAGCGGTACAGTGCGAGTTGGGAAAATCCTTATTTTTTCGATTTGGATTATTCTTTCGGAGTCAGCGGTTTTTATTATCAGCGGTATTATGACGAATGGTATGAAAACCGGCTCGGCGGAACGTTTTCCTTCGGCAAACTTTGGACGCAGGATTTTTCAACCCGTCTCTCTTTCGGCGCGCAAACCGTCGAAAT
>JAIRPZ010000183.1 GCA_031256755.1 Planctomycetaceae bacterium | reverse complement strand
GCGTAATTCCGGCTGTACATAATCGAGTTCATTGCATTCTGCGCCAGTAATTCCGCCCGCGCCATCCGGCTCGATTCGTAAGCAATGTCCGCATTGGAAATTTTCCCTTCGGCTTCCGTCACGCTCGTCAAACGGGAGTCGAGTAATCTTTGGGCCTGCGCAACCACATTTTGGTTATTGCCAAGCAGACCGCTTGCTGTGGTGATTTGATCCAAAATGTTGCGGACTCCCGCTTGAACATCTGCTAACGTTGGAGCAGACGTTCCGGTTGTTGTCACCGATTCCACATCCAACAGGTCAGCTAACGTTTTGTTTTGGACAGAACTTGGAGCGTTAGTGTCCGGTTTGATTATATCGGATGATAAATCCGCAATCGTCACCTGTAAAGTAGTTCCGCCGCCGAGTTGATAGGTTTTGCCGTCGTTGGGACTAGGCGTAGAACTCGGAGCCAAATCCCCGCCGATGAGTTTTTGTCCGTTGTATAAAGCCGAATTCACGGCGGCATCGTACAGGGTAATGTAGGGTTTGAGCAAATCGGTTTTTTGTGCATCCGAAGTGGAAGTGTCGTAAAGGATACCGAAAATGCCGTTGTCCGAAGTATTTGCAGGATCGCCGTTGATGATTTTGAGGAGTTGCGAGATTCCGCCTGAAGCGGCATCCATCAGGAATTCCGCCTGATTCAAACTCGCCTGTTGAGCGTTGATTTGTTTAATGTCGGCTCTCATGGTTTCGCGGAGAATGAGTCCGCCCGGATCGTCTTTGCCGGAGTTAATCCGCTGACCGGTGGTAATCCGGCGTTGAATTTCGCTGATGTCCGTGCTGACCCGGTTAAAGGTCGAAATCGCCCGCATTTCGGGAATGTTTGTGCTGAACCAAATCGTCATTTTTCTGTGGGGTTAGTGGGATGAAAGGTTACTTTGGAACTTCCGCTCCGTTAGATTTTGGGCATTTTAGATAAAATAGAAAAAATATCAACCGGCACAACCGGTAAAATCGGAAAAAACGCAATAATTCATAAAACGGCAACGGCATAATCGTTATAACCGTTAAAAGTTAACAATTTCCTTGCTTGGCAAACCGCAACATTCACGGACGTAGACCGGTACGGCATAACCGGGCAGTTTATGGCGGAGTTCGCGGAGAATCCGGCAGCCGTCTGCCGGAGAAACTTCAAAATGCGCCGCTCCCGCAACCCGATCCAACTGATGCAGATAATAAGGCAGAATCCGGTGATTGCTCAACTGCGTAAAAAGACGCGCCAGCGTTTCCGTATCATCGTTAATTCCTTTCAGTAAAACGGTTTGCGATAAAAGTACCGGCTTGACGAGATATTCTCTCCGGTCAAGCAGATCGGCACTTAATTCGTCGGGATGATTGACGTGCAGAACCAGATAAAGCGGTTTCGGCAGCGTCAAAATTTCAGCGAGTTCCGGCGTTAATCGGTTCGGCAGCACCACCGGAAGGCGGCTGTGAATACGTATTCGCTGCACGTGTTTGATTTTCACGGCGGCTTGCAGCAAATCGTGCAGGATTTCGTCTTCCAGTATCAGCGGATCGCCGCCGCTGAAGATGATTTCTTCGATAGATGTGTCTTGCCGGATCGGTTCGAGTTGTGTTCCGGTATCGAAACCGGCGGCGGGGAAAAATTGATTTTGCCGGAGCGTGTAGCGGCGGAAACAAAACCGGCAATGCACGCCGCAGCGGTTGGAAACGAGGATCAGCGAGCGTCCGGGATATTTATGCAGAATACAGCCGGTGCCGGAATTGGCGTTTTCTTGCAGCGGGTCTTGGGAAAAACCGCCGGTTCGGACATTTTCGGCGTTTTGCGGTAAAACCTGCAAGAGCAGCGGATCGCGGGCATTGCCGGGTTTCATCAGTTTGATGAACGGACGCGGCACACGCAGCGGATATTCGGACGGCACGGTATCCGCGGTAATCGTGCGGGCAGAAAGAGACAATATCCGGCAAAGTTCGTCTGTATCTGTCACGGACTGCCGTAATTCTTCCTGCCAAACGGGCTGCTGCATTGCGGATGATGAAACGTTTAATAATCCGTTATTATCAATGATGAACGGTTCATTATCAACGGACTCGCATCGGACTCGGCTTGTAAGGTTGACGCTCTTTGCGTAGAATAAGCGGAAAAGAACGGCGAAAAGGTGCCGAAAAAATCCGGCAATTTTGTCCCCGCAGGTGAACGCTTGTTTCATTCCGCATTTTACCGATCTGTATCTGCAAGCGGTCTCGTCTCTGACAGCGACCTGAATGCCGTTGCGCAGTTCCTTACAGCCCGCAAAACCGGCACTGCCGGTTCTTTTGATACGATCCGGTACGATATTTCTGCGGCGCAACCGCTTTCGCGGGCAGCGGTTCAGCATTTGCCGAAATTGCGGAAAAATTTTGTCCGCACTGCCGGAGTCCGCATGCTGTTGTCTGATTCGGCGGCGGGTGCGGATGAACCGCTGAAAGCCGGCGAAAACTGCTCGCCTGACGATCTTTTGCTTGCTGAAGAACTGATCCGGCAGGGATACATTAACCGTTGGCAGTCCGAACAGTTATTGGAGGGGCGGGTGAAATTTACGCTCGGCAGGTACCGGATATTTGATTCGGTCGGACGCGGCGGTTACGGTTTTGTTTTTCTGGGGCGTGAATCGGCGGAAAAGCCGTTCACGGCTATTAAGGTTTTGCCGATTTCGATGGCAACGCCGCAATTATCGCAGCGTTTTCTCCGTGAAATTGCGTTGCAAAAGGGGCTGCTGCATCCGAATCTTGTCCGGTTTATTGAATCGGGGCAGGACGGCAGTGTGCAATACATGGTTCATGAATTTGCGGACGGCGGCGATCTCCGCACGCTGCTCCGGCGGGAAAGTTTTCTGCCGGTTCCGGCGGCGGCGGCGGTGGCGGCGCAGGCGGCGCGGGGACTTGGTTATCTTCATAAAAACGGCATTGTTCATCGGGACATCAAACCGGCGAATATCCTTCTTTCGGGCAGCGGGACTGCCAAACTGATAGATTTCGGGCTGGCGGTTCCGATGACGGCTTCGGCGGAAGACGGCAAGCGGGAAACGGCGGGCGGCGACCGGATAGCCGGTACGGTTGATTATATGGCACCGGATCAACTCCGTCATCCGTCTTGTCCTGTTCCGGCGTGGGATATTTATTCGCTTGGCTGTACGCTGTACCAGATGTTGACGGGAACGGTTCCTTTTCCTGACGGTGATCCGCAGGAAAAATTCCGTCTCCGGCTGCAATCGGAGCCGAAAGATGTCCGCTTGTTTAATCAGCGGGTTCCGTTTGACATAGCGGATTTGCTGAAGTCCGTGTTATCGGGTAAACCCGGCAGCCGTGCGGTTTCGGCGGAGGAAATGGCTAACCGGCTGGACGCTTGGGTTCCGCCGGACGGTTTCCTTCGGGATTTGGATTTCGGTACGTCTGTGAATTAGGGGGGTGTGGACTTTTGCGGTTTTATTTTGGTTGTCCGGCGGTATGATCGAAATAGCAAACACGGCTGTGCAGGGAAAAGATTGGCGGTATTGGGCGTTGCAGGAATTTTTGTTACAGCCGGAAAAACACTTTTTGCTCTTTGCTTTTCCCGGTATAAAAAGGTAAAATAACACTGTCCTATACATGTAAAAGAGAATCGACCATGACTGACAAAGTAGCGCGTTATATCAATCCCTATACTGATTTCGGGTTCAAAAAACTCTTCGGCGAAGAGGCGAACAAGGACTTGCTCATTGACTTCCTGAACGCCGTGCTGCCGCTGAAAAGCAAAATCGTCAGTTTAACCTTCCGCAACCCCGAACAACTGCCGGATAATAACGTCGACCGTAAAGCGATTTTCGACATCGCCTGCACCGGCGAACACGACGAACAGTTCACAGTCGAAATGCAGAAGGCACGCCAGAAGTATTTCAAAGACAGAGCATTGTTTTACCTGTCATTTCCGATTCAGCGGCAGGCACAGAAAGGTGACTGGGATTTCAACCTGAATCCGGTTTATCTTGTGGCGGTGCTGAATTTTACATACGACGAAAACGAAGAGAAACAGAAGATTTACCGGCTTGTGTCGCTGAAAGACCAAGACGGCGAAGAATTCTTGGACAAGTTGAAAATGGTCTT
>JAIRPZ010000070.1 GCA_031256755.1 Planctomycetaceae bacterium | reverse complement strand
TGCCCAAAAAACGTTCATAAGCCGTTCCGAGTATCTCGACCGGAATAATGGCAAAATTATACGGATTCGGATAATACAAATCACTGACAATTCTTTTGATAATCCGGTTGTCGATAATCAGATTCGGCGACACCGTATCTTTTTCAAAATCGAACAAACCGGAATTATATTTGGCATCCGCCTGCAAAAACAGCCGGAAAACGTTTTGATAAAAGTTGCCTGTTCCGACGGCTTGTTGCAGCGAATTTTCCGGCTCGATTTTCCGGTCTTCCGCCATCCGAAGAAAAACAATCCGGTTAATCGTCTGCTGAACAGCATAGTTCAATTCTTCTTCGCCGATTCCTTCGTTATTTTTGTTAATGGAAACGGCAAGATGTTCACGCCAATCTTCAAGCATACGCAGGAATTCTTTATCAACAGCGGACGTGCCTTTTTTCTGCGTATCGGACTGAATAAATTGATCCAGTCCGCCTTTCGGAATATTTTCTCTGCCGAAGGTATTCCAGAGAAAATCAAATTCATCGGAATAATTTTTGTACGAAAAATAGCGGATTCTGGCTTTGGCGGCGTTATCCGCAGGCGACGGTTTCGGCGTGCAGTCATAGACGGCGAACTCCCGAAAATTCGTCAGGATATTGACAGCGATTTTTTTATTCCAGCCGTATGACCGGATTTGATACGCGGCATCGGCTGCGGCGGCAAGCAAAATACTTGGTTTTTTGGTTTCAACCAAAAAGAGCGGCACGGGATTACCGCCGATTCGGAAAGCGTTGTCGGGACGTTTGGTATGACCGTCAATTTTGACGGTCAATTCGTGAACGACTTCCCGATAGGCTTCGGCATAGCCCTGTTCGTTGTCCACATCCCATCCCAACGCTTTGAAAAAAGGATTGATAAAATCCTGACGTGTTTGGGTTTCGTTGTAATCGGGACTTTCGTAATCTGCCTGCTGACCGGCGTACTTGGCAACAAGTTCGGCTATTTTCAGTCGGGCAGATTCTTTAGTTTCTTCGGACATAGAAAAGTATTATAGCAGGAAAAACGCAAAGCATTTCCTTCTTAATATTTTCCGAAGTTTTTGTCGTCAAGGTCAATGTGAATTTCCGCAGTGCCTCCGCCGCCCCAGTTGTCCTCCGCGAATATGAATGCTTAAACACATATCTCTGCATGGTAATGATTAAACAAAATAAAAAATCTATCTATTTTAGAAACGCACCAGGTCAGGATTGTGCTGTTTCCCGCAAAAGGCGTTTCATTTCGGCAACGGCTTCTTTCATACCGACTGTCAGCGCGCGGGCAATAATCGAATGACCGATATTTAATTCACGCATCGCCGGAACTGCCGCGATCGGCAAAACATTATGATACGTCAGACCATGACCGGCATGCAGACGGAGACCTGCCGCACAAATCGTTTTGCCGGCATGCTGTATCCGGTGCAACTCGGCGTGCCGCTTTGTTTCCGTTTCGGCAAGAGCATAGCAGCCGGTATGAATTTCGATGGACTCGCAGTTTGTTTTGATGCCGAATTCAATCTGTTTCGGATCCGCATCAAGAAACAAACTAACGGCAATGCCCCGGTCTTGCAGCCGCTGTACGGCGTTTTTAACGGTTTCCATTTGACCGGCAACGTCAAGTCCGCCTTCCGTGGTGACTTCCTGCCGGCGTTCAGGAACGAGAGTGGCCTGATCGGGTTTGACTTTGCAGGCGGTTTCGATGATTTCCTCATTGCATGCCATTTCGAGGTTGAGTTTGCACCGGACGGTTTCCCGCAGCAGGCGGACATCTCTGTCCTGAATATGCCGGCGGTCTTCGCGGAGATGGACGGTGATTCCGTCGGCACCGCCGAGTTCTGCCAAAACGGCTGCCCAAACAGGATCAGGTTCGACTGTTTGACGTGCCTGCCGAACCGTTGCAATATGGTCAATGTTTACGCCGAGTTCAATCATAAGCAGGGAAGGGAAAGGGGAAAAGAAATAACGAAAGGACTGCCGAAGGGAAATTATACTTCAAGTGGAAAAATTTGTCGATTCCGCCTGCGAATTTATGCCCGACAGCAGCGGATACCGGTTTGGCATCATCTTGCAATCATCTCTCTTCCGGCTAGAATAACTGTTATTCTCCTACCTGTCGAAAATCATGCCTGAAGTCCCGCAAACCATGTTCCAGAAAATCTGGAACAATCACCTTATCGAAACCAACGAAAACGGCGAGGATTTGCTCTACGTTGACCTGCATCTATGCCACGAAGTGACTTCACCGCAAGCCTTTGACGGACTTCGGCTTGCCGGACGAACCGTCCGCCGGCCAAACAAAACCTTTGCGGTACAGGATCATTGTATTCCGACCATTGACCGGAATCTGCCGATTGCCGATCCGGTGGCGAAAAACCAAGTCGAAACACTCCAAAAAAATTGCCGCCAATTCGGCATCAAACTTTACGACATTCATGATCCGCAGCAGGGAATCATTCACGTTGTTGCTCCCGAAACAGGACTTGTTCATCCCGGTATGACCGTTGTCTGCGGCGATTCCCATACCGCAACACACGGGGCTTTCGGAGCCGTTGCTTTCGGCATCGGAACCAGCGAAGTCGAACACGTATTGGCAACGCAAACAATCCGGCAGAAAAAACCGCCGCTGTTTCGGATTCACGGCGAAAACAAACTGCCGCTGAACTGTTCCGCCAAGGATTTGATTTTGTCCGTCATCGGACAACTGTCGGTTTCCGGCGGCACCGGCTTTGCCGTCGAATTCACCGGTCAGCCCTTCACCGATCTGTCGATGGAAGGACGAATGACCGTTTGCAATATGGCTATCGAAATGGGCGCACGCTGCGGAATGATCGCCCCTGATCAAAAAACATTCGATTACCTTCTTGGAAAAAATTATGCCCCTGACCGGAATTTTTGGGACACCGCCGTCAAACTCTGGTCGCAATTACCGGACGATGCCGGTGCCGTTTTCGATAAAACATGGACATTTGACGCTTCCAAAACCGAACCGATGGTCACGTGGGGAACGAACCCCGGTCAGGTCGCTCCGATCACCGGCAAAATACCGCCGCTTGATTTCTACACCAATCCGGCAGACCGGCAGGCAGCGGAAAATGCCTTGAAATATATGGACTTAAAACCGGGGATGCCGGTTTCGGACATTAAAATTCAGCGGGTTTTTATCGGTTCGTGTACGAACGGACGGATCGAAGATTTACGTGAGGCAGCAGCCGTGATCAAAGGTAAACACCTTGCCGGCGGCGTGCGGGGAATGGTTGTGCCGGGCAGCGGTCAGGTCAAGCAGCAGGCGGAACGAGAAGGGCTGGACAAAATTTTCCTTGCGGCAGGGCTTGAATGGCGGGATGCCGGTTGCAGTATGTGTTTGGGAATGAATGCGGATTTATTAGAGCCGGGCGAACATTGTGCTTCAACGAGTAACCGAAACTTTGAAGGGCGGCAAGGAAAAAACGGACGCACCCATTTGGTTTCGCCGGCAACGGCTGCCGCTGCCGGAATTGCCGGACGGTTCGTTTGACAAACGGATATATTGACAAACGGATATAACCGGCGGCGGCGATCAATCTTACGGCAATGGAGAATCGGCAGTCCTGACGGTTTGGGCAGCGGCTTTTTGCCTCACAATTTCGGCGGCTTGAGTTTGGTATTCCTGTATTTTCGCCGCCCGCACTTGCTGATCGGTCTGCATTTTTTCAATCTGCAAATGCATCCGTTCCCGCTCCTTTTTATAATCGTTCAGCAGTGCTTCCACAATGTTTTTATTCTGCGTCATGGCTTCTCCCCGTTTTTCTTCAAGTTCGGCATCGTGCGTCAATTTTTTCTCTTCTGCGCCGGCTTGCTCAATGGCTTTTTTGTAGGCGGCAATATTGGATTCCGCAACGGCTTTGGATCGCAGGAGTGCATTCCGCCGGGTGTAAAGCCCGTCAAACCGAACCGCATAATCCCCCGCCGATTCCTGCATCACCGTTTCTTTGCGGTATCGTTCCCACAAAGCGATCCCGTCCGGGGTCAGTTTCTTTTTTTGTTCCTCTGTCAACTCCGGCAGTTTCAGCAATTCTAATAAATCCGCGTGTATGTTTGCTTTTTGATCCTCCGGCAGTGAAGCGATGGAACCGGCATTCTGATCCGCCGGCGGATTCAAGCGGATGGTCCATGTTAATTTCGCATCTTCTTTCAATTGGCTGATCTCTGCTGATGTCAATGCATCCGCCGATACTAAATTAAGGGCGTATCCTTTCTTTTCCTGTCCTGCACTGTCATGAAACGGCATACTTGCAGGCGTGCCGTCAACACGGAAACGTCCGGCAAAACGGGGCGGACCGCTTTCCGTAAAGGCATACACCACGCCTTTGAATGTGTCCGGCGTGACAACTTCATCGCCGGCGGCACCGTCCTCTTTGATTCCAAGAGGATTGGTCACGGTAAGTTGAATCTTTGCCGGGTCTCCGGTGACGCTGCCGTCTTTGATCTGACAGCCGCGATAGACCCTGCCGCGTCCGGTATAAACTTCAATGAGCATTTGCCGGACATCCTCGAAACTCCATTCTGTTTGATCTTTTGCGATCCTTGCCTTTTCAGGAGCGGTACCGGAAAGGATGCCTGCAATTTTCGTTTCGGTTTCTCTGATTTTTTCTTCGAGCGAATTCGTTTTGCGGCTGCCGTGATAACGGACATTGATTTCAGCAGCGGCAAAAACAAACGCTGCCATCAACGCCGCAAAGATGAAACCTAAAAAGACCTTATTCCAAATGTTCATAGAAGATAGATTTCGGGATATGCTCCTGCCAAACCGTGCAGACGGATTATAAAGACCGGCGGCGGTTTCGGCAAGGGCAAAATTGCCGCCTGAATCAACGAAGGACATTTGCCGGCGGAGGGGCTGACGGTATAATGATGTGCATGCTGTACCAGCCCTATTCCCAAAACGATTTCGGCACGAATCCGCTGATGTTTTATTACGAGGTGTCGCGGGCGTGCGAACTCGTCTGCAAACACTGCCGTGCCTCTGCACAGGAAACCGCCGCTGAAGATGAACTGCCGACAGAACAGTCGCTCCGGCTGATCGATCAGGCGGCTTCCTTTCCCCGAAAACCGAACATCGTTTTTACCGGCGGCGATCCTTTGAAACGAAAAGATATTTTCACGCTCATCCGGTATGCTGCCGATGCCGGTTTGTCGGTTGCCCTAACGCCGTCGGCAACGCCGCTGGCAACACGGGAGTCCTTTGAAAAGGCAAAAGAAGCAGGCGTGCAGGCATTCGGTATTTCGCTGGACGGCCCCGTTGCCGAAATTCACGATGCTTTCCGCGGCTTTGACGGTTCCTTTGCGAAAACAACGGAAATGCTCGAAACGGCGAAAATGCTGCAAATACCGGTGCAGGTCAACACGTCCATTACCCGGCGGAACGTGACCTTGATTGACGAAATGGCGGAATACCTGTCCCGGTTCGGCGGAGTGATGATGTGGTCGGTTTTCTTTCTGGTACCGGTTGGTCGGGGCAAAGAGGAGGAACGCATCACGCCGGCGGAATACGAATCGGTTTTTGCGAAACTGTGGCATCACGCCAATGAAAAGCCCTTTGCGGTCAAGACAACGGAAGCACCGCATTACCGGCGGTTTGTGCTGCGGAAAGGGGGAAATCCGCTGGATGTTCCCCGTCCGTTCCGGTTCGGCAGGGAAGATCAATCTTCTGCGGACGGAATCCGCAAGGTTCGGCATCGTGCGCCGCTGGGGATCACGGACGGCAGGGGGATTATGTTTGTTTCGCACAACGGCAGGATATATCCGGCAGGTTTTTTGCCGCTGGAATGCGGAACGTTTCCGGCGGACTCGGTGGTCGACGTTTATCAAACGCATCCGGTTTTCAAACAGTTGCAGAACCCTGACAATTACAAAGGGATTTGCGGGCGGTGCGAATACCGGTACGTATGCGGCGGCAGCCGGGCGCGGGCATTTGCGGTAACCGGCGATTACCTCGAATCCGAACCGGACTGCTGCTACGAAACCGGTCAAGACCCGGTTTATCAGCAATTGTGATAGTTTCAATGGAAGGTCAAAGGTTATTTTCCCGTTCCTTCAATCCGTACCGCTTCCGCAGTGACCGCTTTGACAACGCCGTCTATCGAAGCATGAATGTCCGCGCCAAGGGCAGGTTTGCCGTCCGTCACCGGTCGTTTCGCAATCGGCTGTCCGGCACGGACAACCTCGCCGGCGTGAATAACCGGCACACATGCCGCTCCAATGTGCTGCCGAAGCGGAATCGTCACCTGTTGCACCGCCAGCAAACAGTCACGCAGCGGTGCCTTGTTCACAAACTTCGCCAAACCGATTTTCGTTATCAAACGGCTTGTCGGCGTTTTCCGGTTCCGCATCATCTGATCCGCATATTTTTCACGAAACGGCAGCAAAAACGCGGACGATCGCTGTCCGCTGCTTCGCTGTTCGGCAATGATCCGGCGTTTATTTTCCGCACAAACACCGCGGGGATCGAGACCTTCCGGGCAGGAATAATACGAACAAAGTCCGCATTCGCAGCAAAACATCGTACCGGAAACGTCCGCTCTGCGTTCCGGGCTGAACCCCAGCGACCGCATCGCCCGGTGCGGTTCAATCGGATGCCCTAACAAATGACGGGGACAGAGTTCCGTACAAAACGAACACTGATCGCATGCCGCCCGCCCCACTTTGACGGTGCGTTCCCAAGTCCAGCGTTTGCGCTGCACAATAAAATGATCTTGCGGCAGAACGATAAGACCGCCGGTTGTTTTCGTCACCGGCTTCGATAAATCGGTTTCGAGAGTCCCCATCATCACTCCGCCGACCACGAAAGCGGGATCAGGAATCGACGCTCCGCCCGCCGCTTTCAAACAGTCCGAAAGAGACGTGCCGAGCGGAACCCGAAGCGAACAAGGATGTTCGACCGCTCCGCCGACAGAAAGATATTTTTCAACTACCGCCTGCGATGCGGTTTGCTGCACTGCCGCCGCAACATTGCAGGCGGTTTCGGCATTCATCACCACACAGCCGACCGCCATCGGAATTCCTCCCGGCGGAACGACTCTGCCGAGTGTTTCATAAACCAACAGAAATTCATCGCCGGCAGGATACGCATCGTCCAGCGGACGGATTTGCATTGTTTTGCCTAACTTCGGCTGCAAAACGGTCATCACGTGTTCATATTTTTTCTTGATGCCGATGATGCCCTGTTTTGCGCCGGTCAACCGCATTGCCGCCGCCAAACCGGCAATGAATTGATCCGTGCGGTGCAGAATCAGTTCCTTATCCTTATGGAGAAGCGGTTCACATTCAGCGGCATTGATGACAACGGTATCCGCCTGACTTTGCAGTTTCACGTGGGTTGGAAATCCGGCACCGCCTGCTCCGACCACACCGGCTTCGGCTATTTGCTCAATCATCATTCGATTCGGAAAAACGTTCTTTCGGGATTGTAGGGAATTATCGGAATTTATGCAAAAGCGAATTCACACGAAACCGGTTTTATCTCTTTGCCGGTTTCGGAATTGCTTTGAATTCCGCTGCACCGCTGCGGTAAGAAACACTGTAAACGTTGAGGTGCGGACTCATAAACCGTGCCGATTCGAGAGTCACTGTTCCCTGCGGTGAAATTGTTTCCTTCGCCGTTTCCACCAAAAGCATCGAATCCGGCGTGTTTTCTCCGCCGGTAACCAGCGCATAACCGCTTTTGCCTTCAGCCGGACAGTGCCGATATTGTTCCGCTTTTTCGGCGGGCAGCGGGCGGAACGGAAACGGGTTCGGTTGACATTGGCGGAACAGCAAGTAAAAGAGGGACAACGGACTGCATTGTAAAGAATGGACGGGAAAACACAATGGCAGTCCGGCTGCCTAAAACTCAAACTTCGCTTGCAGCATAAAAGCACCGTCCGGCCGGCAGGTGGATTGCGTATGCTTGTCAAATTTCATCTTCCGTCCGAATACATAACCCGCTTCCAAACAGCATGAATAAAGATTTTTCCTGACAACTTTATAGCCGCCGGTAACGTTAAACTCCTGATACATCGCCACATCGTCTCGACCGTTTTCGCTCTGCACCGCCCAACTGCCGCCGTTAAAACCGCTGCCGATATAGCACCAATGTTCACGCAGCCGGCTGTCAACACAGAACCGGCGGGAAACTTTCACTTGAGGAATCATCAAATCCACCTGCCAGTTCTCGTCAGGATGATAAACAAGACCGCCGAAAGGCAGAACAGGTATATCCGAGTTTTCGCCGAGATACATTGCACCGAACATCAACTCCCAGCGGCTGTTCGGCTTATACCGCAAACCAAACATTGCTGAACAATTCACCGACCGGCTCGATGTTTTCCCGTCGCTGCTCCATTGCGGCATCGCTGTCCCCATAAAACTCCATTGCTTGTTGAACGGCTGTATCAGCATGAAGTCGAAACCGGCTTTATACGCCTGCTTCGGAAAAACGGTATCGCGTTTCCAATCAAAGGCGGTATAAGTGAACGCTGTCCCGATGCCGACCAACGACCGCTCGTTCATACAGGGCAGATGCAGACCGGGCAGCATAACAGACGCTCCCAGATTGCAGCGGGTCATCCCTAATCCGCTGCCGCCGGAAGGGATATAATTCACGTCCGACTTGATTTTCCAAAACTTCGGCGGACGTTTCTTTTCTTCGGATTCCCCGCTCAACACGTTGCTGTCTTTGCCGGAGGCAGTGAATTGCAATTTCGGTTCTTCGGTGAATAAGTTTGGTGAAAAGAGTTGCGGCGTTGAAGGGACGGTTTCCGCAGAGGATTGCTGCCGGTGAGGCGGCACGGCATTTTGAGAAAAAGCGTCTGTCCCGCCTGCTGACAGGATAGCGGCAGAAACGAAAACGGCAAATATAATCGGCATTGATTG
>JAIRPZ010000028.1 GCA_031256755.1 Planctomycetaceae bacterium | reverse complement strand
CCCCTCTTGTCCTTTTCCCGTTACCTTATAAAATAGCACCAGTTCGTTTTCCGCAAAAACGTCTGTTCAAAATCAATACAAAAAATCAAACAGGGAATGGAAATTTACCCGACAACGGCAAAAGGCAAATTCAGTCACAGACTCCTCCGTTTTTTCGCTGCACCGTGTCCGGTGACATTGGTTTGGATGCCGTATTTTGTTTGTCTTGCCGGTTATCTTCTCGGCGTAGCAGCGTTAAATCCTTCGCTGATCGACCCCGACCCGTTTACACAGTTCAGTCAGGTACAAATCGGTATTACCGGTAATTGGCATCCGCCTGTGATGGCAGCCGTTTGGGGCATCCTTCTCGACCTGCTGGCACGATGCCGTATTACCGACCCCGCCGTTACTATCTACTCTCTCTGGTTTGTCCATGCGTTTTTTGTTTGGATTGGTTTGCTGCTTTGTATCAACTGCCTGCCCGGTTTTTGGAGAAACAAGCGTCCGGTCTGGATGCAAATCGTTATCCTGTTCCTGTTGCTTTGGATTTGCCTGACACTTTTTACCGTCGCGCAAGCATTGGGCAAGGATATCGGTTTTCTCGGTTCCTATATGATTGCTGCCGGTTTGTGTCTTTCTTTGCCGAAAAAAGGAGGGAGCAAAATAGCGATTGCAACAGTCATTGTTCTCTTTCTCTTTTACGGAACGGCTCTGCGGTACAACGCTTTGTTCGCTCCGATACCGGTGTTGTGCTGGCTGACATTGCAATTTATGCCGATGCGATTCGCTTTACCGTTTGGTTTGGTTCTTTGGTTCGGTATTGCCGGAGGGATTTATGCGGTCAATGCACACGTGATTAAATCTGTGCGACTTTATACGGAGAGTGAAATGTTTTACTCGGATATTTGGCATCTCAACGGTTTGACAGCGAATTATATTCTCCCGCCCAACGGTTTCGGAAATGATTTTACTGTTATCAATGAAAAATTTTTTCGGGAACGGTTCGATAACAATCAGTTATTCCTTCGTCCGGCATTTGAAAAAATCAATGCCGGACTGCCGCCGGAAAAAAAGATTTTGATGGACAAAAGTACCGCTGTTCTCTACAAGACAGAAAAGAATGTTGTTGAGAAATATATTGATTCATTAAGAGAAACTGTCCGGTATTCCAAAGAGAAAGCAGTGAGTGAATTGCTTGCAGTCAATGAGACCGATGGTTTCCGTCAAGATGCTGATTCATTGCGGACTGCTTGGATTAACCGCATCAAAACGGATTTACCCGTATACATTAAATACAAAACACGGTTCTTTTATCGTCTTTGCCGTTATCATACGATGCCGTTTTGGGGACTCAATGTCATTGTTTTGCTTCCGATTTTGACAGCGGTTTGTGTACGGAGTATTATCAGCAGTGATGCTTTCAAAAAATATCTGCTTTGTTTAGCTATGATTGGCTCGGCAATGTTTTATCTGCTGCCGCTTTGGATATGCCTGCCGAGCGAATTAACCCGCTACCTTTACTGGTTCTACACCGCTTCGTTTATTGCTATTGTTCACTTCTGCGCCCACAGCGAATTATTTTGCCGTATAATACAAACGATTCAGGGATATTTAGAGGAAAAAAGCCAAGCATAAAAATGACATCTCATCATCTATCGCATCACGCCCGCCGGATTGCTGTTTTACTGCCCTGTTATAACGAGGCGGCAAGTATCGCCAACGTTGTTGCCGCTTTCAAAGCCGCTCTGCCTGCGGCAAATATTTATGTCTATGACAATAATTCAAAGGACGGAACCGCAGAAATGGCCCGCCGTGCCGGTGCTGTTGTCTGCCGGGAAATCAATCAGGGCAAGGGCAACGTTGTCCGCCGGATGTTCAATGACATTGAAGCCGATATTTATGTAATGGCTGACGGCGATGAAACATACGACCCTGCTGCGGCTCCCGGTCTTATCAGCAAACTGGTCGAAGAAAATCTTGATATGGTTGTCGGCAGCCGTGTCGAAACCGATGTCAAAGCCTACCGGTCGGGACACCGGTTCGGCAACCGGATGCTGACCGGTCTTGTCAAATATCTTTTCGGTTACGGATTCGAGGACATTCTTTCCGGCTACCGTGTGATGTCGCGGCGGTTTGTGAAGTCGTTTCCGATTCATTCCGGCGGATTTGAAATTGAAACGGAAATGTCGGTTCACGCGCTGCAACTGCAATTACCTGTTGCCGAAGTGCCGACAAAATACGGAGCGAGACCGGAAGAGTCGCCGAGCAAACTTCGGACTTACCGTGACGGTTTCCGTATTCTTTTCACAATTATCGGTTTGATGTCCACGGAACGTCCGCGTCTGCTGTTCGGCACGGCGGCGGTACTGCTGGTGCTGCTTTCTTTCGGTTTAGCGGTTCCGGTGTTTTATGATTTTTTTATGACAGGCGAAGTCAAACGTTTTCCGACAGCGTTTCTCTGTATGGGACTGGTACTGCTGGCGGTGCAGGTGGCGGCATTCGGCTTTTTGATTCACAGTATCCGGCGCGGGCGGCTGGATACAAAACGTCTCGCTTACCTCGCTCAAAAAGGACATCCGCGGAAAAAGTGGAATAAGCCGGCAACGGCTTGAATGGCATTGAAACGGCACAAATCGAAAATTCAAAAACGGACGTAATTCATTATGCAGTAAGATATTACAATCATTTATAGCATTTCCGAAATTCTTGTGCGGGAAAATTCCGCTTGTGTTTTTTTAACGAGACAGAGGATTGCGGACATTTAAGCAAACGTCAGCGTAAAGTCCTCCTTGACGCGGGATTGACCACTTCGCTGGTCAGTTTTTTGCCCGAACAAATATCCTTTGCTGCCGTAACATAGTCCGTTCACATTAAGTTCGACCCGGATTCTGAAAATTGGCAGACGGGGTGAGACACGATACCGGTCGCGTGAATTTCCGGTAGAATAACATCTATGCGGGCGTATACGCTTTTTGAAATTCTGATTGTACTTGTGTTGCTGGCAGTCATTATGCTGCTTATCAGCATTGCGCTGGATATTCATCTCCGGCAGATGGCGATCAACCGGACAGAAATCGAAGAAGCACAACTTGCCCGCGCCGTTTTAGAAAAAATCGCCCAAGAAATCCGTTCCGTAGTGGTTGCGTCCCGCGAAGAAACCGCCGACACAGACAGCACCGGCATTGCCGCCGCACTCGGACTTGATACCGCTTCTCTGTCCGAAACAGAAACCGCTGAAACCGGCTCCGCGGCCGAATCCGAAACCGGTACAGCCGAAGAACCGCCCGTCATTTACGGCGAAATGCCGGGAATTTACGGCGAAATCGACTGGATTCAAATTGATACCGCCCGTCTGCCGCGCGGCGAAATGTACGGTTCACGGCAAATCCGGCGGGGAACTTCAGCCGCCGCCGACCGGTTAAGCCCCTCTAAAACAGTTTTGTACTACCTCGGTAAAGATACCGGACAATTAACATCGGACGACCCGCGTTATCAGCCGGACGCATTGATCGGTGCCACCGGACGATCCGCCGCTTCCGATGCCGCACAGTACGGCTTATTCCGCCGCCAGTTAGACCGCCAAGTCATGCAGTATTCCATCCAAACGCAAACCGAATCGGAAGACGAACTGCACGACGAACCGCTTGCCCCCGAAGTGGAATGGATCGAGTTTGCGTATTTCGATACTTCGGCAGCAGCAACCGGTACGACCGGAGAATGGACAGACACATGGGATATGGATGACCGGCAGGCATTACCGGCAGCAGTTCGGATTACTCTCGCCATTCGCCGGCAGAACTTCGGAAAAGGATTACTGTCCGCATGGACTCAGGAAACGGAAACCGTCCCAAACGTTGTGTATTCGCTTGTTGTTCCGGTTCCGGTTTCCCAACCGGCAGAGAGTACCGAAAGTACCGCATCAGAATCCGTTTCAGACGAATAACCGCTTACTCGTCATAAGCGGCTTTTTTAGGCTCGCCGCAACAATTACGGCAGAGACATCACTCGGAATAGGCGGCTTTTTTTGGACTCGCCGCAGCCAACTCCCGTTCTACAATGCAGACCAAACCAAATGACGACTATTCGTCATAAGCGGTTTTTTGGACTCACCGCAGCCAACTCCCGCTCTACAATGTAGACCAAATGACGACTATTCGTAATAGGCGGCTTTTTGGACTCGCCGCAGCCAACCCCGCTCTCTACAATGCAGACCAAGCAGCAACTATTCGTAATAGGCGGCTTTTTGGACTCACCGCAGCCAACTCCCGCTCTACAATGCAGACCAAATAACGACTATTCGTAATAGGCGGCTTTGACCGGCTGTGGCATCGGATTGACATCGGGAATTTCCCGAACCCAAATGTTGCGGAATCGGGTTTTATTGCCGTGATCCTGCAACTTGATCGGTACTTTCGCTTCATGCGGTTCATAAGCCGGAGGACGGTTATAGAAGGTCGATCCCTTAATTTCGTGATGATTGACCACCAGTACACCGTTCTGGAAAACCGTAATATAAGCCGGTCGGAGAACCTGCACCGATTGGACTTTGCCGGACTCGTCTTTTTCAATATTCAGTTCGGGACAGTTATAAACGATGTCGTAGGTCTGCCATTCTCCCGGTTTGCGGCAGACATTGACCAGCGGCGGGGTTTGTTTGTAAATGGACGCACATTGTCCGTCAGGATAGGTTTCGTTTTCGTAGGAATCAAGGATTTGCACTTCGTAATTGCCGAAGAAGACACCGCTGTTGCCGCGTCCCTGACCGCTGCCCTTGACTTCCGCCGGCGTAGCAAATTCGAGATGCAGTTGCACACTGCCGAATTTTTGTTTCGTGAAAAGGTCTTTCTTTCCGACAACAAGGTCGCCGTTTTCGATCACCCATTCATGATCCCAAGCCGACATATCTTTTCCGTCGAACAGGATCACCGCATCCGACGGAGGATTGCCGACTTTTTCGGCAGGTGTGACGACAAACGGTTTTTTCCAAGGGATTCCGCTTTTCCAGTCCGAACCGGCGAAGGCGGCAGTTAATCCGAGAAGGGCGATCAAAGTGCAGACAATTGTTTTTTTCGACATAATTTCCTCTGTTAAAGTTTTCCGTTAAAGGAGTTATTGAGTAAGTTCCGCCGGATTTTAACAGATTACCGGAACGAATTCAACGCCTTGCTCCGCCTTGCCCCAATCATGTCTGTTTTTTGGACTTTGCTTTTTTCTGCACGGATTCGTCGAGGGCTTTCCCCGGTTTGAAAACGACCACAAATTTAGCGTGAACGTTGACATGCTCCCCCGTCTTTGGATTTCTCGCTTTTCGGGCGGCACGATGCTTTGTCTCAAAAACACCGAAATTCCGCAGTTCGATCCGTCCGTCTTTCACAATCGCTTCAGCAACCGCATCGAAGACCTCCTGAACAATATCTCGCGCTTTAAGTTGGGTCATACCGATTTTTTCAGAAACGGTACGGACAATTTCTTTCTTGGTCATAATTCCGGCAGCAGCCGGAGCCGGCAGAACGTCGCGAAAGGACATCCTGCCCGCCGCTGCTGTAAATAAAAAGGAACAATCATCATAAAATAACAATAGCCCGCATATTCTAACGGCAATTCGTTCCGTTTCAATCCCCCGCCGTCACGGAGCCGCTGCGTCCTGATACGCGTTGCCGATTTTTCTTGCCCGCAGCGGTTTGTCAATGTTAATCTGACACGCGGTTCCGATTTGCACCAGCAGATTCCAGCCGGTCAAAAGTTGAAGAAACAAATTATATCCTTCCAGCACCGGCGGTTGATTTTCCAGCGAAGGAATGACAATAGTCGGGAAAATCGTCTGCACCGGGGCGATGGCAAGCACAGTCATTCCCAATGCATCAACATAACGCTGTTTGATCCGTTTCCATTCGGCTTCGAAAGGATCGATCAGTACGAGAACATCCTTCGGTTGCATAATTTCTTCGATTCCGTGCAGCAGAAACGTGCCTTCGAGATAGCCGCTTTTCTGCCGTGTGATTTCATTCGTTTTCAACGCCAGTTCTTCGGCGACACCGTTATTCCGTCCGGCGAAATAGATAGTTCCTGCCTGCATCAGCGGCTGTATCAGCGGTTCTCCGTATTCTGCCGACAGGATTTCCCGGCTGAACTTCGCCGTTTGTTCGGCGGCTTTCTGATAAGGAACGTCAAAAAAATGGCAGAGCAGCGATAAATAAACGAGTCCCTGTTCCGCAACGCTTTTTGTTGCCGCAACGGCTTGTTCCTGACCGCATGACAGAACAAACGAATCGGTAGCGAATTCAAGCAATTTGGCATGCGGATTGGCGGTTACGGCATAACGGTACGGCAGTTTTTCGCGGTGCAGTTTGGACATCAGATCGACGGCTTCGGCTGTCTGACCGCTGTTGGATGCGACAAAGACCGTCCAGCCGTCCAGATTGTATTCTATTGCCTGCCGGCATCCTTCCGAAACGGCTTCGAGGGAATCGCTGCCGGAAGCACTGCCTGCTTTCCGCAGGGTGTATAAGAAACTCTTTGCCGGAAAAATCCGGGCGGAACCTTCGCCGGAAAGAAAAATCCGGCGGGTTTTGCGGAGAAAATGAACGAAGTCGCGGGAACGTTCATAACTGAAATCGGTGAATAATTGCGGGGTTTCCAGCATTTCCCGCACAAGGGCAAAAGAACCGTAGCGAGGGTCAGTAAGGTTCATAGAAAACAGCAAAAGGAACGGACAAAGTGTAAGTTGTTTTTATTGTAGCATATCCGCTGCGGTTTGTCTGTCCCCCGGTATCGTTCCAGGGCGTTGGAATAGACAGCAGACGACAGACGGCAGTTTGCAGCAGAAAGGATTGCTGCCGTCTGCCGTCCGCAAACTGCCGTCTTCTTATCCTGTCTAAAAAATATAAAAGAAACAACGGCGGGCAGAGGAACAGGCAAAGAGATTCGCCAATGGTCCGGTGAACACGCGGATTTATTGCAGTTTCAGGGGAGCATCCTTATCGGCGGGATGCTGAATGAAGTGTTCCGCCTTGTGCCGGAGTATTCCGGCGAAAACACGACATTCGGAACCGGATTAACGTTCCGGTGCGGAACATTCCCGATAAACGCTTTGAAACGCTGGTACGGACGGAAGTGCCGCGGGGGGAAGCATTTCCCATTTTACAGAACTCGCCGCAATCAATTTTCTTTCTTTTTTATCTTTGTCAATCCGAGCAGTCCGAAAATTTCGTCTTCCGTTAAGTTTCTTAACGCAACGGATTCATCGCTCAAATCATCGACCGCTTCATTAAACAACACTTGTTTTTGCTGAACCTTCCGGTAAATCTTTTCCTCAATGGTTCCTTTCGTCAAAAGAAACCGCTCAAACACCGTCTTCGTTTGTCCAATCCGCAACACCCTGCCGACTGCTTGATTCATAACCGCAGGATTCCACCACATATCAAAATGATAAATATAATTTGCCCGCGTCAATGTAATGCCTGCGTTGCCCGCCTTCAATGATAACAGCATCACCTGATTATCATCCGTATGCTGAAAATTATTGACAACTTTTTCCCGTCTTGCATCTGATAACGAACCATCGTAAATAACCGGATTGAACTTTTGCAATTCCGGCTCAATTCTGCGCAGCGTTTCATTCGGATATTGCGAAAATACTAACGCCTTGTTGCCCTCTTCCGTCAAATCCCCCAACTTCTCCTGCAAATGTTCGAGTTTCACGCTTTCACCGCCGTAATAGTTGCATATTTGTTTAAGTTTGTTGATAATGCCTAAAACGTGCTGCAACGTTATTTTCGTCCCCATTTTTTTTAATTCTGTAATACCGCTCTGTTCGGCAGCGGTATATGCTTCGCGCTGTTTGCGGGGAAGGTCGAGCCAAACCTCATGAGTGATTTTCTCCGGCATCTCTTTCATTACATCTTTCACACGCCGCCGCAGAAATATCGGCTGATAAAGAAGTTTAATTATATCCGTGTTATAGCCGTATCCCTCAGTATAAATTGTTGAACAGCGGTTTAATAAATCCGTATAATTCCGTACATCATATTGGTACCCGTCATTAAGAATTCTCTTTCGGATAAAAATACCCGGCTTCAATGTTTCGCAAATTGTAATCAAATCCTGAATGCCGTTTTCAAGCGGTGTGCCGGACAATCCCCAGCGGTATGACGTTTGTAAATCTCTAACTGTTTTTGTCAATTTTGCTGCCGGATTTTTCGTCTTCTGAATTTCATCGAGAACTATCAAATCAAAATGATGCGCTGACGTGGAGTATGATTGTCTTTGCTGCGGAAGTTTCTCAACTATTTTCCAATCATTCCGCAGCGATTCATAAGTACAAATATGAACGTGTGCCGGTGTCTGCCATTGTGCTGCACGTTCAAACCGATTACCGCTGACTTTGATAATCCGCAGTTCCGGCGACCACTCGCTGAATTTCATTGCCCAATCCGACAACACGGCCTTCGGACAGACGATACCTACCGATGTCATTTTACCTTGACGGTATAAAAGACGAATCGCCGTAATGACTTGAATTGATTTTCCCAATCCCATTTCATCGCCGAGCAATGCTGATGGACGATTGATAAGAAATCTCACCCCTTCTGCTTGAAACGGGTACAGCATTTTTCCGGCGGGAAACGCAAACGCATTGTTCAGCCCTTCGCCGAGCGGTAAATGCAATATAGGAAAAAGGAAATCCCAAATACTGAACGGCACTTTTATCTTTTCACGCTGTTCCGATGACCTGCCTGACGGTTTCCGTTCACGCGGCGGTATATCTGTAGGATGTTTATATGCTTTGGTCTGATATGCTTTGCCGTCAATACGGGACAACGTTAATAACGGAATACTGATGATTTTAACGGGATGAAACCCGCGGTACTTTTCCGTTAAATCGTGTATCCGAGGCGTTGTTATTCTCCCGAAATCAATGTTGACAGCCGGCAGGTACGGATAATCAGCCGGAACGTCAATTATATGAATTGGGCGCACTGACAGCGATTTTATTTCCGCCTGCATATCAAGCAAGCCGGCAATCTGTTCCGTCAGTAATTGATGCCCTTGTACGGGCGGAATAATCAATCCGAGATTTGGTGAAACAACGGGAGCATCCAATAGAACTTTCAGCGAGCGGCCCTTTGTTAATCGCGGTATTTCCGTAAAAATACCGCCTGCAATTGGCGGAGAGGGCAGCAGAGCAGAAAGACGCAGGCAAGAAATTTGCGGCGGTTTGAACGGCGCAGCCGCCACCGCAGTTTTATTCCGTAATTGAGAAAAGAAATGAGACAACATTATGCGAATCGTTTGTCTTGTTTGCCGAGGACTTCAACAGCAGTTTTTATCCGGTTAAATGGTTCGGACATATCAAAGGAAATCTGTATATCATTGATAATATTTTTATCTGCGGGAAAGGTCTCGTGTGCAGATACAGTCATTCCGCCCTGTATAATACAAAGTACCGGCACAGCAACGGACAGCCGAATTTCTAAATGAGCGGCATCGTTGACGAACAGTATTTCCGGCGTGATACTCACTGCTTTGAGAAGCGGCACACCGCAGAGTTGGACAGCGATATGCGGTTTCATTTTTCTGCCGTAGAGAACTCGCTGTATTTCAGTAGGACGAACGACTTCAGCACATTTGAATTCGAGCGGCGTTCCCTGCGGGTCGGTAATAAGTATTGCACCGACAAAACCGCTTTCGTTTTCACCGGTCGGCACAAGAGAAAAGAAACCGATTTTGGTGTTTACGGAAATTGACATGAGAGTGAATATGAATAATCTGCAAGCGGTTATTGTAGCATATTATACCGAAATCGGTAAAGCATGTTAGGTTACCGCCTACGTCTCCTGCAAAGTCGGTTTTTTGCCGTCAAAAGTTGTGAAAACCCCTTCCTAAATTGCCTAATATTTGTGAGTTTTAGGACTTTGCAGGAGACGTGGGTATTGTTCCTGTATCGCAGCGAAATTGTCAAACGCGTGAAACCGTTTCGCCGCAACTAATTGCCGGTTGTTCCGTTTTGTGTTTTGTACTGCGGATCGTAGTATTTTCGCATCCCCGATGTTTGGTCGCGAAAACCTTCCGGGGCAGGGTAGTCCCCGTCAATCTTGGGTCCAATGCCGGATTTGGCAAAAGGATCAAATCGGTTCATACGTTCCTGCTGCACAGAAATATGCCCCGGATGCAGCAAATCCGGCTGCCGGAATTGTGCCGGATCGCAGAAACATCCGCTCAAAACAAAGGAAACTCCAAAACAGAAAAAAAACCGGAACATCGTTTTCCGCAAATCAGCCGAAGGAAAATTGCGTGCGGAGAATAATCATTTGCCTGCATTGCGTCAAGAAGATTGTTCCCGAATCATTAACATTTTCCTCAAGTTTACGCCGATAAAAGCCGCATACACGGAGGTTTTTACAGCATTTTCTATGGTACGGCGGCTGGGCATATTTTGGCTGATCGGCAGCGTCGCCCTGTTCGGCAGCAGTTGCAGCCGGCAATCCTATCGGGTACAAACCGACCGCGAAGTTTATTCTCTTCTGAAACAAGGCACCTGCGATCCCCGATGGACACTGAACGATTACCGGATCACACCGAAAAAAGAGTCCCGAATGTTCGATCCGTTCCACCCCGATCGGGAACCAATGCCCGCCGATGATCCCGCCGCTCACCGGAGATTACCGCCGCACTCCGGCAACGGCGGCAAAAACGGATGGACTCCGCATACCGAAAATCCCCGCTGGCGGCAATTTTTACCGGTCAATGAAAAAGGAGAAGTCCCGCTGGATAAAGACAAAGCCGTCGATCTCGCCCTGCTCCATTCGCCGGAATATCAATCCGCCCTCGAAGGACTTTACCTTGCCGCAATGAAGGTCTCGCAAGAACGCTACCGCTATGAAGTCCAGTTTTTCGGAGGCGGTTCGCTTTTTTACACCGCCAACGGACGGCTGCGCGGAAATGATACGCTTGCCAGCGATGCCAATCTCGAAGCACGCCGGCTGCTGGCAACCGGCGGCGAATTCGTTGCCGGTCTCGCCAATTCCATCACGTGGTCGTTGAGCGGCAAACACGATTGGGGAGCGGAATCCATTTTGAATATCAGTTTGGTACAGCCGCTGTTACGCGGTGCCGGCCGGAAAATCGTTCTCGAAAACTTGACGCAGACCGAGCGGGATTTTTTGGCAGCCGTCCGGCAGATGGTCTTTTTTCAACAGGGCTTTTACACGAAAACCGTGACCGGTGCCGGACAGCAAGCCGCTCCGGCAGGCGCAAGCGGCGGCACCGGATCAGGCAGTGCCGGTTTTTACGGACTGCTGGCCGAGCAAATACGGATTCAGAATCAGCGGCAAAACGTCATCAGTTTGGAAGAAAACCTTGACCGGTTTATCGAAATGTTTGAAGCCAATCAGGTAAGCGACGTGTATCAGGTGGAAGAAACACGGCAAAACCTTTTGGTCTCGCAAAGCGGACTGCTGAAACAGATCAATTTGTATCATCAGAATACGGAATCCTACGTCCGGTCGCTGGGACTGCCGCCGGATTTGAAAGTGAACATTGACGATCCGCTTTTGGAACAATTCCGGTTAATATCCCCCTCTTTAACGGCATTGCAGGAAGAAGTTGCCGGTTTGCTTGCGGCGGTGCGCAAAAAAGATCAGCCGCTGCCGCCGGATTTTCGGAATGTCCTCGAAACCATTATCCGGCAAACAAAAGCGGAAATCGCTGTTCTTGATAAGGACTTGGAAACGCTGCGGCAGAAAACACCGGAACGAATCGCCGGCTTGAATGCATTGAAATTGCTTCTTGATGAAAGGATTCAGCATGGTGAACGGATTGAACCGGACATTTATGATACAAAAATATTTGAAAAACGGATTGCTGATCTGCGGAACAAAGACATTCCGAAAAATTTGTCCCGGATTCAGGCGGCGTTCACTCTGCTTGAGTTAATTGTTCAGCAAAATGAAATTTTGTTACGGAAAATGATTCGTGAACGCTCCTTCAGCAAGGATGTGCTGGAAGCCGCGTCTGTCTTAAAACTGGCATTGAAACCGGATGCGGAAGCGGAACCGGCGGATAAAAATCCGCTGCCGGTACCGGCTGATTCAGCCGGCAGCAGCAGGGAACGGACGCAAAAAATCATTGCGGAATTGCGGCAAAAAGACGCATACCGCGATTGGATCCGCCGGGTGCTTTCCCTGTTTCAATACGAACTGGCTTCTTTATCGCTGTTGCAGACACGGGCAAGATTGGATGCCCTTACGCTGGTGCCGGTGACGCTGACACCGGAACATGCGTTTGCATCGGCTTCGGAACACCGTCTCGACTGGATGAACCGGAAAGCCCAACTGGCAGATTCATGGCGGCAGATCGAAATCGCGGCGGATAAACTTCGCAGCGGTCTGGATTTGACCTTGCAGGGAGAATTGGGAACGATTGACCGCAGCGGAGTGAAGTTTGACGGCAGCGACGGACAACTGCGTGCCGGTTTAACATGGGATTCTCCTTTAACGCGGCACAACGAAATGCTGGACTACCGCCGCCGTCAGATCGAATTCCAAAATGCCCGGCGGAACTATTATGTTTATGTGGACGGCGTGCAGGCGGAACTGCGGAATATTCTGCGGAATGTGCAGATGAGTCAGATTGATTTTGAGATCAACCGGAATGCTGTTTTAGTCGATACGGTACGGGTGGATGTGATGCAGTTGCGGATGGAACAGCCGCCGCAGCGGGGAGGAAGAATTGATCCGAATACGGCAACGCAGTTGATTAATGCGCTCAACGGATTGATGAACAGTCAGAATAATTTCCTGAATACATGGATTACTTACCAAACCCAGCGGATGCTGCTGGATTTGAATATGGGAACGATGACGCTGGACGCATCGGGACGCTGGATTGATTCCGGCACGACCGTCAGCGGTGCAGCGGACACGCACGGAAACAAAATGATTCTTGCTCCGCCTGTTCCCCGCCTGAACCGGAAATATGTTGATTAACGGAATGCGTTATCCGTTGTTATTCCCGCTCGATCCTGATTTTTTCGATACGGCGGCGGGAAGCAGCGACAACCGTCAGGCGGCATTTTGATCCGTCATATTCAAACTCAAGAAACTCGCCGGCTTCAGGAACGTGTCCCAGTGTCGAAAAAATAAATCCCGCCACGGTATCGTAGTCCTCTTCGTCCGGCAAATGCAGTCCCAACTGACTGTTCACATCATCAATCCGCGTTTTGCCGAGAACCTCAAAGGTTCCCGGATCGATTTCCGTAATTTCGGCAATGGTAATCAGAGTATCATGTTCGTCCTTAATTTCACCGACAATTTCTTCCAAAATATCTTCGAGCGTGACAATCCCGGAAACGCCGCCGTATTCGTCCAAAACAATCGCAAGATGTCCTTTCGCCCGGTCGTCTGTTTCAAGATTGTTTCGGGAATTGCTGTCGGAACCCGCTGCCCGCCGTGTGTTCTGAAACTCCTGCAACAGCGTATCAACCGGCTTTGTTTCCGGGACGAAAAGCGGTTCCGACAGCAGTTCCGTCCAATGACGGCGGCTTGCCGGATCGGGCTGTGCCAGTTCCCGCAGAAGATTTTTAATATGCAGAACGCCGATAATATCGTCCCGCGTCTCTTTGTAAACCGGTATCCGTGAATGGGATACGCTCATCACATATTTCAGCATTTCGTCCCACGAAAGAGAAACCGAAATGCTTTTCATATCAGTTCGGGGAGTCATCACTTCGGAAACCGAGACATCCTGCAATTCGATAACCCCTTCGATCATTTCGCGGGCATCGCCTTCGAGAAGTCCTTCACGGTGTCCTTCGGTCACAATGGTGCGGATTTCTTTGCCGAAAGTTTCTTCGTCATTGTTATCATCAGCATGCCCGGCAAGGCGGCGGAAGAAAACGGTAATCAGCCGGTCGATGAAAGTCAGCGGCAGAAAGATCAGTCCGATTAAACTCCAAAGCGACCAAGCATAATAAACGATATACGTTCCCCAGATATTCGCAAGTGCGCGCGGCAGCCAGAATTCGGCAAACAGCAGGGCGGCGATTCCCAGTCCGGCGGCGGCACATCGGGCGGCGGCGGATTCCGGCAGCGGACAAGCGTAAATGACAACAGCCGTGAAGAGAATAACGGCGATGATTTGGGCGGTATTCACGGCGGATGCGGCTTGATCGTAATGTTTCAGAATATCGGCGAGCAGTTTTTCCGACCGGCGCGAGGTGCAAAAAACTTCGAGCCGATGCCGTGAAAATGATTTGAGTGAGCCGGCTCCCAGTGCGAGAAAGCAGATAAACAATAACCCCAGCGGGATAAAATAGGACATTCGTCTCCAAAGAAACTACCCAAACTGCCGGAATTGTACCCTATCGGCATTGCCGCGTCAAGATGTGAAAACGGGGGAGTTCCGTTTCGCCTTTTACTTCTGCAAAATCCGGCAGGACTTTGATATTGGCTCATTCAGAACAGTTTTCCGAATGTCGTCAAAAAGCAGATAAACAATAACCCCAGCGGGATAAAATAGGACATTCGTCTCCAAAGAAACTACCCAAACTGCCGGAATTGTACCCTATCGGCATTGCCGCGTCAAGATGTGTAATCGGGGGAGTTCCGTTTCTCCTTTTACTTTTGCAAAGTCCGGCAGGACTTTGATATTTGCTCATTCAGAACAGTTTTCCGAATGCCGTCAAGTCGGGGCGACAGGATTTGAACCTGCGACTTCCTGCTCCCAAATCCGAAGATTTCTTCATTTTGACGCTTAAAAACAAGGCATTGCAGAACTTTTGGATTTTCGGATGCACCAAAAGTTGCACCATATTTCGGATCGTTTGCATCCGAAATTTAGTCCGAAAACAACAGTTTTTTCCATTCCCGCTGCCGGGTGTCGATGACCAGCCGGCGAAGAATGCACTCCTGCCGCTCCGTCGTCCGCCACAGAGCATCCAAAGATAATTCCAATTTTTCCTGCCGCTGCCGGATCGCCCTTGATCTTTCCGCAAAAGAAGACGATAATGAGGGGGTATGGAAGTCTTCGGCTTGGCGCACACCGCCTTTGTCCATACTCGATGGGCTGCCAC
>JAIRPZ010000023.1 GCA_031256755.1 Planctomycetaceae bacterium | reverse complement strand
GCGGGAACGGTCTTTTTCGAGAACGAAAAAAACCGCTATATGGGCGAGATCACAGACGGAACGTTTGAACTCGGCGGTATTCGTCCGGGTGACGGGCTGCCGGCGGGTATTTATCAGGTATCGGTGCAGGAACTTGACATGATGGAAAATCCGTTAATTGCAGAGCGTTTCCGTTCTGCGGCGACATCAGGAATCTCTTTTGAAGTCCGAAAAGGCAGCAAAAAGAATTTCTTTGAAATCGTTGTCGAGAAGCCGTAAACGCTTATTCGTGAAAACGGGCAAAATTGCGGAGAGGAAAAGTGCAGGAATGCCGGCGGCAAGGGCTGCCGGTTCTGCGGTATTGCCGCCGGCGTATTTCCTGTGTAAAATAAGCGGAAGAAAACAGGAACAGGAGAGCAAAATATGTCCGTGCCGCAGCGGTTGACCATGATGTTGTTTCTTTCGGCACTGCCGTTTTTTGCCGCCGCCGGTAAAGAACCGGCAGAAGATTGGACTCAACTTGTTATTCCGTCCGCCGACCGTTCTTTCAATTTCAAAACGGTTACAAAAGGAACGCGTCCCGAACATGCGTTTGTGCTTAAAAATCCGTTTCAGGAACCGATTCACATTGTCAGCATCACATCGAGTTGCACCTGCACTACGCCGGTTTATGATGAAAAGATGACCGAAATTCAAACGTATGACACGGTTGCCGTTACAGCCCAGTTTCGGGCGGATTTATTCGAGGGATACAAAAATGCGACGATGACGGTTCTCATTGACAAGCCGAACCGTGCGGAAATTTTACTGAATGTGAGCGGTGAAATCCGTGCCGATGTCAAAATGCAGCCGGAATCTTTGTTTTTTAACGAAATTCCGCTGGGGGAAGAGCGGTCGCGGGAATTGACCGTAACCTATACCGGAGCCGACAGCCGATGGACGATTGCCGATGTGAAATCAAGTTCGCCGTTTGTGAAGGCGGAAATTCTGCCGGGGGAAAATCAGGCGGGGAAAAAAATCGTCCGCATAAAAACAGTGATCGCAAAAACGGCACCGCGGGGGACATTAGAGGAGCGGATTTTTTTAGTCACGGGCGACCGGTACGGCAGCAAGGAAATTCCGGTTCGTGTCCGGGCAACGGTCGGAACGGTTGTCACGGTGAAACCGCAGACATTATTTTTGGGAACAATGCCGCCCGGCGAACCGACACAAATCAAAAGTGTTTTGCTGCGGGGAACGAAACCGTTCCGCATTACAAAAATCGAATGTGATAATCCAGCCGTTGAAATCACGTTTGACATGAACAACGATGCACCGCCGAAGGTGCTGTATCCTTTGCCGGTGCGTTATAAAAATCCGAAAGACGGAGCCGGATCGCCGAAAAACGGCATAATGCAGGCGGAAGTCCGCATTTTAACGGATGAACCGGATTTATCGCCTTCGTTTTATGTAACGATGCGGACGGACGAAGAACTATCTCCGTAAGCGGTGTTTTCTGCCGGCAGTTACCATTCGCCGCCGGCGATTTTTTGTTTCAGAGCGGCGTTTTTGGCGGCAATTTTTTTGACCAGTCCCTGACGGTAATCCTCTAATTTTTTCCGCAAACCGGCATCGGCAACGGCAAGGATTTGCACGGCAAGCAGTCCGGCATTTCTTGCACCGCCTGTTCCGGTGCCGACAGCGGCAACCGGAATATCGCCCGGCATTTGCACGGTCGAGAGCAGCGAATCCAGACCGCCGGCAAGGTCTGTCGGAACCGGAATTCCGATGACCGGCAGGATCGTATGAGACGCAACAACTCCTGCCAGATGAGCGGCACCGCCGGCGGCGCAAATGATCACGGATAATCCCCGTGAAACGGCGGTTTCGGCATATTCTTTGACGTGATCCGGTGTCCGGTGCGCACTCATCACATTGATTTCATACGCAATGCCGAATTCTTCGAGTGCTTTTGCGGCACTGCTGATTTTTGCCCAATCGCTGTCGCTGCCCATCAAAATTCCGACTTGCATGTTTCGGTACGGGTTGAATGTTTTTTCGATCTGAATTTTTCGCTGTTTATTGTAGCCGGACGGTTCGGCAGTTTCAATCGGAGCGGGTGCAGAAACGGGTGCCGAAGTTCGTGCTACAATATCTTCACTCGCATACATTTTTGAACCCCGGAAAACTTGTTCATGAAACCGCCCGAAGTCGGCTTTGTTTTTGCTTTATCACAAGAAGCGGGAAGCGTTTTTGACCGCTTTGAACACCGGCGGACAACACGCGGCGGCGGTGCGGTGTTTCACACCGGCACACTCAACGGGTTAACCGCCGCAGCGGTCATTTCCGGCATCGGACAACATAACGCCGAAAACGCCGCCGCCCTTTTAATCGACGTTTTTGCACCGAAAAAAATTTGTTCCGCCGGTTATGCCGCAGGACTTTCGCCGCGTCTGAAAAAAGGAAACATCTGTGTTGCGGAACGGGTACAGCGGTATTCCGACGGACAAATTCTCGATCTGACACCGGGGATTCCCCGCCAAGGACTGCCGGAAAACGGCAAGTTGACGCTCCTGACCGTTAACGAAACCATCCATTCGCCGGAACAAAAAGCAGCCCTGCTGGAAAAAACCGGTGCGGAACTTCTTGACATGGAGACATTTGCCGTTGCGGAATGCTGCCGGCAGCGAAAAGTCCCGTTTCTGTCTGTCCGCATTATTTTCGATGCCGCCGGCGATCCGGTTCCCGAAGAGATCAGCCGGTTCGTTCAAAACGGAAAGAAGGGAAAACTTTTCCATGCCGGTCTGATTTTCCGTACAATATGTTCCCGTCCGTCTGTTCTTTGCGGATTATTTTCGTTACAAAAACAAGCGTTCACCGCCTCCGAAAAACTTGCCGTCTTTTTGAGCAAAGAATTGTCCCGAACATCACGTATTCCGCTTCCTGCGCTTGATCATGACGGACTGTCCGGCGGCGGGGCAAGCATTTGATCCAGCATCCGGTTCATTTCGGCGGCATCAGCCGGATAAAACGCGCCGGCAATCGCCGGCGGACGTATTTCCGCTCCCCGGTACGGCTTGGAAACCGAGGACAGCAGCACCGGCGAAGTCGAAACCGCCGCAAACGAAATGACATCCGCCAAATCCGGATCGTTCCATTCCAAATACTGTTCCGCATTTTGCAGCATTTCGTCCAGCGTCAAATCGGCGTTAAACTGCACAATCCATCCTTGCGGACTCGACACCATGACGCTGCGGTAAGCGGTATCGACTGTCCGAACATCATGGCGGAGGACGTTTCCGTGAATGACCGGATCCCAAAAAACAGCAACATCAATTTTCGCTTCCATAATTTCGTTAATGGTTGCACCGAATTTGTTGACCTGTTCTCCTAATATTTGTAAAAGTTCGATCAGCGCAATTTGAAACGGCACGTCCGGCCGGACGGAAATTTTGGAACAGATCAGCACCGGTCGTTCCGGCAGTTGATACGAGACCGCCGCACCGGAAACAAGGGCATCGAACAAGCCGGGAAAATAGGCGGGAGGCGAAATTCCGTCCGCCATGCCTTGAAACGTTTCGGCGCAAACCCGCTGAATATCGGACAGTTCTTCAACGGACAAACCGGTCGGCGGCAGCGGCTGCCGGTCGAATTTGGCTGCAAAAATCATCTCATCAGCGGTCTTTTTATCGATATTTTCTGTTGCCGAAACCGGACCGTGAATCGCCCGTCCTTCAAAAGTGTGCAGCAATGACCGGTCATCAAGCCACGCATCTTCCGGCAAACCGGCTTTTCGGCAGACGGCTTCCCAAAAAGTTTGCGGGTTCATTCCGTATTCCAGCGCAACGCCGGGCAGCAGCAGTCCCCGATTGCCGCCGCGTGCAATTTGTACGCCGTGCCGGCCGATTTCAACAGCATTTAACCGGTCTGTACCGCGGAGGGACACCCGCTTCATTCCCCAAAGCAGCCAAATTTCCATATCCAGATCGAAAAGTTCGGCGGCATTGATCGGCGGAAAGCGGGGGTCTTCACGAGCCGCAAGAATGACCGCCTGTTCCACGGCCGCACCGAGCGGTATTTCATCGGACATTGTTCCCATACAACTGCGGAGTTCGCCGTCCTGTTTGAGGGAGACAAAGGCACCGAGCAGGGGAATACCGGCTATGCCGGGAACTTGTCCGGCAATTTTTTGACATTTCGTTCCGGTCACGACGGAAGCCAAGCGTCTGCCGACGGCGTGAAATAATTCGATTTGCTGCGGTTCGGATAAATACGGTTCCGGCATAGGGTGTGAAAGCATCAGGTATCAGGAGAATAACGGCGGAAGACACCGCAAAACATTATAACACCAAAACAGACCGGCACGTACCGATCTCCGCCCCGCGCCGACGACCGGCAGCGTGTGTGCCGATAAAAACACAAACGGTTAAATCCATTGACAATTTCTGATCGGCATGCTCCAATGAAACATTCCGGCAAGGCATCGGAAATAAATTTTTCTTGGAACGGATCAACTTACCGCAAAATAACAGCGACAGCACTTCGGTTGTCCGCAAAACAGCCGGGGTTTTGCGAAACGGAGGCATTGCCGTTGTTCCCACCGAAACGGTTTACGGTCTTGCCGCCTGTCTGAACAATGCCGAAGCCGTCAAAAAAATCATTCAAATCAAAGGCAGAGACGAAAACCATCCTTTCGCAGCGGCGTTTCCCGATACGGAATCCATCGCGGGGCTGGGAATACTCCTGAACCGTGCAGCAATGCGGCTGTGCCGCTGCTGTCTGCCGGGACCGGTCAGTTTGGTACTTGACCTCGATCCGCATCCTCACCGCTTTCGTTCATTGCCGGAAATCGTCCAAAAAGCCGTTTCAAAGGAATCCGCTGTTTGCTGCCGTATCCCTGATCATCCGCTGCTTCTGAATATCCTCCGCGAATTGCAAGAACCGGTTGTTTTAACCAGTGCCAACCGCAGCGGACAGGGAGAATTACCGGATATTGATCAAATTATCAACAGCATCGGCAGCGGCATCGATCTTATTCTTGATGCCGGACGCATTACCCGTCCGGTTCCGTCTACCGTCGTCAGGATTACCGGCAGCGGCTATGAAATTCTTCGGCAAGGAGTTTTTCCGGCGGAAACGATCAGCCGTTTACTCTCGCCGGAGACCGCGGAATAATCTGCCGGCACGCCCGGCGTTTTCGGACAGCACAAACGCCGGTCAAACACCGGTCAGCCGTTTTCGATGATTTGCAGATTGTCCCGATGAACCACTTCCATATAAACGTGCTGCCCGATAATTTCCTGCAATTCCGATGTCTTTTTCCCGCAAATCCGCAGAACATCCCGCAGTCCGTAGTTGGTCAAACCGCGACCGACTTCCTGATGATGCCGATCGACCAGCGACACAATTTCACCCCGCTCAAAAGAACCATCCGCATCGACAATGCCGACCGGCAGTAAACTTCGTCCGCGTTTGACAATCGCATTGACGGCACCGTCATCAATAATAATCCGCCCGTTGCTCTGCACGGCAAATCCAAGCCAGCGTTTGCGCGCTGTCAGGAAATGGTTTTGCGCTAAAAACAGCGTACCGGTTTCATTCGCCGCGAAAATCTGCTGCAAGGATTCTTCCCGATCTCCGTTGGCAATAATGACGTTGCCGCCGGAAGCCGTGATCATTTTGGCGGCTTTCAATTTACTGGACATTCCTCCTTTACTCCGGCTTGAACGTTTTTCCGCAGCCATCTGCATGAGATCGGGCGACCATTGTTCGACCAGCGGAATCAATTTTGCACCGGGAAGAGACGGATCACGGTCAAAAAGTCCGTCAACATCCGTTAATAACAAGAGCAGCGGCTGTTCAAACAGATTCGCAATAAGCGAAGCCAGACGGTCATTATCGCCGAAAGTGGTATGAAGACGTTCCACACTAACCGTATCGTTTTCGTTAATGATCGGAAGTATGCCGAGATCAAGCAGAATCCGCAGCGTATTGCGGACATTGAGATAACTTTCGCGGTTGGAAATGTCATTGGCGGTTAAAAGTATTTGGGCGCATTGCACGCCGTAAATCCGCAAAAAATGTTCGTAGGTTTCGATTAATTTTCCCTGTCCGACGGCGGCAACGGCTTGAAGGTAATCAATTTCGGCCGGACGCTCGGTCAACTTCAGTTGTCCCATTCCGGCACCGACTGCACCGGACGACACAAGAATAATCCGCTTTTTCTTCTGGATCATCTGCGATAAATCCCGGCAAAGCAATACCATCCGCGGTTCGTTAAGCAGCCCGCTCGGAAGCGACAAAACATTCGTGCCGACCTTGACAACAATGACATCGCACGTTTTCAGGATTTCATCATAAAGGAGAGAATACATCGTGAAACTCCAATGATTAACGTTCAGCCGGTTTGCTGCGGAAAGCCGGCAATTTCGGCGGCGAGATTCCGGTAATCTTCTGCACCGAGTGAATTCGGATCGTATCCGAAGATCGGTTTTCCGTGACTCGGTGCTTCTGCAAGACGGACGTTCTTGCGTATTTTTGTTTCAAAAAAGACCGCACTCCGGCAGACGGACGGCAAATTGTCGCGATGCTGAAAAAAACTTTCAATATCGGCGACAATTTCCTTGGCGAGTTGAGTTCCTTCAAACTGACAAATCCAAATACCTGTCAAACGCAACTGTTTATTCAGGCGGCGAGTGACGGCTTCCAGAGTTTCGACCAGCCGCATAAACCCTTGCAGCGAAAGGTAATGCGGCAGAAGCGGCACGAACACTTCGTTAACGGCGGTCAGTGCGTTCAGGGTAAAAAGTCCGAGCGACGGCGGGCAGTCGATGAAAAGATAATCAAGCGGAAAGCGGTCATCGGCAAGTTCATCGCGGAGAATCAATTCCCGTCCGACCGCACTGGCGAGTTCCATTTCTGCTCCGACCATATCGAGGTGAGCAGGCACGAGCCAAAGATTTTCAGCAACTTGCTGCCGTACTTCGGCAAGTTTGCATTTGCCGAGCAGAACGTCATAGACCGATTTTGCCCCGTAAGGCAATTCTTCGCCGAGGTGGAGAGTGGCGTGGGACTGCGGATCGAGATCGATGACGCAGACCCGCTTACCGGCTGCCGCAAGTGCCGCACTGATGTTGACGGTGGAAGTGGTTTTGCCGACTCCCCCCTTTTGGTTCATAATTGCAATCGACCGCATCTTTTGACCTTTTTTTCCTTGTGCCTTTTTTGTTTGTATACCGTACGGCAACAAGTGAATTGTACACGGAAAGAGCGGAACCGTGTAGTCCCCTCTGCGTTCTGATGATCAAACGCCTCCGCCGGCGGGAAAATCTTAAGCCCTTGATCCGTTTTCTTTTTTCTGTAAATTTCATGAAATCACTAAACGTTTCCAAAAAAAGTGACAATAACTATGAGTTCAGCGCAGAGAAACAATAATCTGACCGCAAATCTTTAGACATTGTTGCCGAAATTATTCGGGAATTTACCGCCCGTTTCAGGATTGGGTACGTTACTCAAATCTCCTGAACAAGGACACCTGACCCCCTGACCGATCACGAATGAAACCCGAACTTCTTTCGCCTGCCGGTTCCGAAGAATGTCTTCATGCCGCTGTTGAAAACGGTGCCGATGCCGTGTATTTCGGTCTCGCCGATCCGTATCATTATCATGCCAGAAGCCGTGCCGAAAATATCAAATTGGAAAAACTTGCCGATACAATGGCTTTTCTGCACCGGTGCGGACTGAAAGGGTATCTGACATTAAACACACTGATCTATGCCGGTGAATTAAGCCGTATCGAACAGATTCTCACGGAATCCGCTTTATCGGGCATTGATGCGGTGATTGTGCAAGACCTCGGCGTTGTTAAACTTGCCCGCCGTCTTGTTCCTGATTTGCCGCTGCACGCTTCGACCCAAATGTCGCTCACTTCGGCTGCCGGCATCAATGCCGCTGCCGGACTCGGCATCTGCCGGGCGGTACTGCCGCGTGAACTCCCGCTTGCCCAAATCGGAAAAATACGCGGACAAACAACGATTGAACTCGAATGTTTCGTTCATGGCTCTTTATGTATCAGTTATTCCGGTCAGTGTTTTGCCAGTTTAGGACTCGGCGGACGCAGTGCCAATCGGGGCTGCTGCGCTCAGCCGTGCCGTTTGCCGTATTCCGTCCGGCAAACCGGCAGTCCTCCGCAGGCGTTATTGAGTCCGCTTGATTTTGCCGCATTGCCGCTGCTGCCGGAGTTGATCAAAGCGGGAATCAATGCCGTTAAAATTGAAGGGCGGCTAAAACCGCCGGAATACGTTGCCGAAGTGACGCGGATTTACCGCGAGGCCATCGACGCGGTCTCTGATTGATTCCGGCAATGCCGCTGCCATTGCCGGAACCCTTCATTGCAGTAAACGGTTCGGTCTATTAAAATGAAGAGTATGCCCAAATACATTTTCGTCACCGGCGGAGTTGTCAGTTCACTCGGCAAAGGATTGACCAGCGCGTCCATCGGTATGCTTCTCGAACACCGGGGGCTCAACGTCCGGCTGCAAAAACTGGATCCCTACATCAACGCCGATCCCGGTCTCTTCTCGCCCGACCAACATGGCGAGGTCTACCTCCTCGATGACGGCACCGCCGCCGATCCCGATCTCGGACATTATGAACGCTTTACGAATTGCAAACTCACTTGGAACAGCAGTTGGACAACCGGACAAATTTATCAGCGAGTCCTTGAAAAAGAACGGTGCGGCGAATATCAGGGCAAAACCGTACAGGTCATTCCGCACATCACCGACGAAATTAAGCAGTGTCTCTCCCGAAACAGCAGTCATGCCGACATTGTGATTACCGAAATCGGCGGTACAGTCGGCGACATCGAAAGTTTACCCCACCTCGAAGCCATCCGGCAATTTTCTCTTGAAGCCGGAAAAGAAAATTGCCTCTTCATTCATTTGACACTCATTCCGTTTCTGAAAGCCGCCAAAGAATTAAAAACGAAGCCGGCACAGCACAGCGTCGGGCAACTTCGGCAAATCGGTATTCAGCCGGATATTTTGATTTGCCGGACGGAAATGCCGATGACCGCGGAAGATCGCGCCAAAATCGGGCTTTTCTGCAACATCGCCGCTGATGCCGTGATCGAAGAACGGGATAAGGGGGCTTCCATTTATGAAGTTCCGATCATGCTTTCCGAAAATAAACTCGATCAACTGATTGCCAATAAACTGCATCTTGAAAAAGTTCTGCCGCTGGATTTAACCGATTGGCACGAAATGCTGGATCGTCTCCGCCGTCCGCAGCGGGAGTTGACCGCTGCCGTTGTCGGAGAATATGCCGCTCATCCCGAAGCGTACCGGTCAACGTATGAGGCATTGGTGCATGCCGGCATCAAACACCGGACAAAAATCCGAATCCTGCGTGTTCCGAGCAAAGATGTTTTAACGGAAAAGGTAAAACAGGATTTGTTGCAGGCAAACGTCATTATTGTAACAGGAAATTACGGCGAATCAGAATTGGATGGTAAACTTACGGCAGTACAAATCGCCCGCGAAAACGGAATTCCGTTTCTCGGTATCGGATTGGGAATGGAATGTGCGGTGATCGAGTTTGCCCGAAACGTGTTGAAAATGGAAGGTGCCAATTCAACGGAATACGATCAACATACGCCGTATCCGGTGATTTGTCTGCCGGACGACCGTCCAACGTATAACGGCGGGATATACGGATTCCTGCACGAGCGGAGAGGATATGCTTTCCGGTGCGGGACAAACACGGCGGTTTTACGTACCGGCAGCCGGATCGCAGCAGTGTATGGAAACCAGCCGCTGGCAGCGGAACGATTCCGGCATCGATACGAAGTGAACAAGCAGCAACTGACGGGCGGAAGAGATACGCCTGCTATTGAATCTACCTGTTTCGTGTTTTCAGCCATGAGTCCTGACGGAATGTTTGTACAGGCGGTTGAATTAGCGGATCATCCGTTTTTTGTGGCGGTGCAGTTCCACCCGGAGTTCAAATCGCAGCCGGTCAAGCCGCACCCGCTGTTCGCCGCTTTAATTGGGGCGGCAGTAAAATAATACGGATACGGTTCTGAACCGGCAGTCATTCTTTACCGGTTTTGCCGGATTTTCCGAAATAAACGGGCAAAACGGCAAAAAACACCATTTTTGCCGCCCGTTTTTCTTTTCCCCGCAGGAAAAAATTCCGAAATACTTGCTTTTCTGAAAATCGGTACTATATTACTGCAACGTCAAAGTCGTCCTATTTTGCGTATGTTCGCAAGGTTTATTATTTTAACGTCCGGTTTTTCTGATTGTACGGGTTGGGCATTTTGCTAAACTTGATACGGAGAATTTTCCGATAGACAAATGAGGGGCTGGACGCAGAGTCAAATAGAAAGGAGAAAAAATGTACCGATTTTTGATGATTTTATGGTCAGTGCTGGCTGTTGGCAGCACTGTGCTGACCAGCCGAACTGCGGAAGCCGGCTTTTGCGGAGTCGGCTGTTGCACTCCCTGTGTAACAAGTTGCAATTTCGTGGAACATTGTACCACGATGACCAAAACCTGCCGCCGGCTCGTTTGGGAACCGCAGGAAGTTACCCGTCTCAAAACCGTCTTTGAAAAAAAGCCGGTTGTGCAGAAAATTTCCTATTGCCGCTATGTTCCCGAAGTCCGCACAAAGGAAGTCCGATACACGGTTTGCTGCCCTGTCTGGGAAACAAAAAGCAAAACCATCACCTATGATGTTTGCCGTCCCGTTTGGGAAATCAGAACCAAACAAGTCCCCTGTACCGTTTTGCGTCCGTCCTACGAATTAAAGACGCGGACTTGGACGGAATGTAAACCGGTGTATGAAACCCATTCCAGAGACATTACCTATACGGTTTGCCGTCCGCAGTGGGAAACCCGGCAGCACGCCTACACGGTGAATACCGTTGAATACGAAATCCGGACCAAACAGGTTCCCTATACGGTTTGCCGGGCGGTACCGGAACAAAAGACCGTTGCCTACACCGATTACGAAAGAGTGGTCGAGACGAAATGCCGGCAGATTCCGTATACCGTTTGCCGTCCGCAGTGGGAAACCCGGCAAATGAAGTATACAGTGCAAAAGCCCGTGCATGAAGTGCATTGCACCGAAGTTCCCTACACCCGGTACAAACCGGTGTTGACGGCGAAAACGGTTGAATATCAATCGGGACACTGGGAACGCCAAGCGTATCAAGTGAGCGGACCGGTTATTTACCGGCATGTTGCTGTTGCGGATCCGTGTACGCCGGCTGCTGAAAGTGCTGCTGTTGAAGGGGAAACCGTTGAGACCGTTGATTGTGCGGCGTGCGGACCCTCTCGAAGGAAATGCCGGGTGGTGAAAGTCCAGTGTCCGCCGGTCACATGTTACCGAAAGGTTTGGGTTCCCGAAATCAGAACGAAAAACGTTCACTGTATTTCGCATGTTCCGGTTGAATGTACCCGGACGGTCCATCACTGCACAACGAAATACGTGCCGGTTGAAAAAACGTGTACGTACCGTGTTTGCAAAATGATCCCGGAAACGCGGGTCAAGGATTGTGTCTACAAAGAATGCCGGATGGTGCCGGTACAAAAGACGCGGACATACACGACGGTAAAATACGTCCCGGAAGAGCATGTGAAGACCGTTTGTTATCGTGTCAGCAAAATTGTTCCTGTCCAGAAGGTTTGCACGTACCGTGTCTGCAAGATGGTACCGGAACAGAGAACGAAAACCTGTTTTTACAAGGTTTGCAAGATGGTGCCGGTTGAAAGGACGTGTACGTATCGTGTTTGCAGGATGGTGCCGGAAACGCATGTGCAAACGATAAAGTACCGGGTATGCCATCGGGTTGTTGAACAGCACAGCCGGGTGGTATCATACCGGACGTGCCGGATGGTCCCGGAAGAGCGGGTTCGCCTTTGCAAATATACGGTGTTGAATCCGGTTGTTTGTGAGGGGACGGTGGTGAGTTGCCGGCTGGAAGCGAAAAAGGTTCCGGTCACGGAAATCCGCCGTGTGCCGAAAATTGTAACCTTTGAAATTCCGGTAGAGGTTTACTCTTGCCGGAGACGCACCTGCGGCTAAAGCAAAAAAGAAAGGGTAATACCCTACCAAAACCGAAAGGCGGGAATGATTCATTCCCGCCTTTTTTTGATCAAAAATCAACGATACCAAACCAATCCAATGATACCGCCGAAAATTTATTAATCCCGGTTCGACATAAACAGCCGGAGAATGTACCAGAAAAGAATCACCACGGAAGCAAACAGAGCCAGCGAAGCAGCAACGTGCTGTCCGATCCGGTAATGATGCAGCACATTAGACGTGTCATACAAAATGTAGCAGCATGCCAAGGCGATCATCAGGTACGTAAAAACGGGACCAATGGCAAAGCCGCACAGCGGGGCAACAATAAGAAAGCCGAGAGCCGCCAGCCCGCCGAAAATGCAGATACCCCGCAAAAACGAAAAGTCCTTTCGGGTCATAAAAACCGTTGCAGTCAACAGAGCGAAAAGTCCTGCCGTTGCCATTCCTGCCGAAACGATCAGCGAAGTATCGCCGGTCTTCAGTTGAGCAAGACAAAGCAGCGGAATCAATATCACCGATTGAGCCGCAACATATAACGCCAGACCGGCATGCTGCATTGCCGAACTTGCCGCATTCATCGCCCAAGCGTTGGCAATCCAACTGACCGCCATAAATGCACCAAGAACGATAATCCATGAAAAATCACCGCCGCACATCCTTTGGGTAACCTGCATCATGCGGTCCATCCCGCAAGCCGTGAAAAGTACACATTCGATTCCGATGAGGGCGGCAACGGCACCGAAGAGATACAGGTACGTTTTCGTGATGAAACTTGACCGCTCATCGGCGGCAGCCGCGGCAGCAAACAAGTCCGCCGCATAATTGTCGTTATTGTACAGTTCGTTATCAACTTGATTGTATCGCATAAAGCACCTCCTTATTAGAAATTTCAGGAAAAAACGTTGTCCCGATACAGGCAACGGCGGTATTCTAACGAATCCGGTCGCTATTGTAAAGGGCTTCCGATGACAATACCGGTGATTTGATTTTACCGGTATTACTTTGCCGACACCGCCGCCGTTTCGACAATATCAATGAGTTCACTCAACAGTTCCAGCGACTCTTTCGGCTCTTTTTCCGCCGCATTGTACCGGTCGTACATCATTTGTATCTGTTTTCCCCGCAGCAATACGCCGAACCGGCTGACATTTGCACGGAAATCGTCTGCCGCTGACTTCCGTATTTCCATCGGCAGAAGAAGATTAGCGGCAGTATTGTACAGCGTTAATTGCAGCGTTGCCGATTTTATTGCCGCCGCAAGTTCCAGACCTTTTTCGATCCGCTCTTCACTGTGAACCGCATCCAGCACCGCTGATTCCAAATCGGGAATATCGAAAACCTTTGCCTTTCCGCCGGCTTGCTGCTCCACAATTTCTTTGATCCAATCCAAGGCCTTCTTTGCCTGAACAAGCCGGACTGCCGGAGGCACCGCATCAATGCCCGATTTTGCCCTTAAATCATTCCGAACCCATTCCGCTGATTTTTTATCGGTAAACGAAGGATACGTCAACGATAACGAATGACGGAACGCTCCGTTCGGATTGAGGCGGTCAAACGCATCCATTGTCCGGCGGTAGGTCAGATTGACCCGCGGATCAAGTTCTTCACTTGTCAAGACGGCAATCGGAATTTCGGCGGTTCGGGCATCCTGCCGCATTTTTTGTACAAATTCTCCGACAACCGGCATCGGACACCGGGCATCGGTAAAGACGAATTCGACATCCGGCGATGCCGCCGCGATCCGAAAGAGATCGGCGCAATTCGTTGCCAATTCGGTTTGATAACCGCTGCTCATCAGCATACTTGCCGTTTGATTGGCTTTATCGAATTGAATATGTCCGACCGCAATTTTCTTTTTCCCGTCTGATTTTGCAAACCAAAGAAGCGTATCAACAACCAAACTCGAACCGGCAAACGGTTCCGCCGGATTGAAGGACATAATCGTTTCCAATGCGGCAAATCGGACGCGGCGGTCTTTTGCGGCGACCGCCTGCACCAGCGGACGCGGCTTGCCGCCGGACGATCTCAATAGTTCCGCCGTGCCACTTATTTGCAGCATCGATGCAGCATTGACGGCAGCCCTGTTATATCCGTTTTCCAGCGATGTTTTCAGTATCTGCTGTACAAATTCATGCGAAAATTCGTGATCCGTAAATGTCTTCTTGAACGGGACATCTTTACCGGCACCGGGAATACTTTCCAAAAACGCAATTCCGCTCATCAAACGGTAATCCGTCCGTTCCGGTTCAATACGGTATGCACTCCGGCAATATTTGTACGAAAAATACGGATACGCTTCCGCAAGCGGTATCATGCGGCTTCTTATTTCCTGCGGATTTTCTGTCGCCGGCGGCATTTCCCAAACCGCAACATTTCCTTCGGCATCGGCACGGATCGGACGGCGGTGTTCGAGATAATCCATTCCCCGCCGGTACAAAAAAAACGCCGCCTCTTCTTTATTCAATATCGGAATCTGCCGCTGTTTCAGAATGGCCGCAACGGATTCTTTCTGTTCATCGGGAACCTCTTTATCGTACAAAAATTCGTACAGTAAAAAAATATCCTGCCGGGAAACTGCGGCGGCTAAACCCCGCGCCGCCGGATACCTTTGCGGCTGTCCGCTCTGTGCTGCGGCGGCAAGTATTTCTTTACCGCTTTTGGAAATCGAAAGAATCACCGCGCAAAGTTCATCCGATTCTTTTTTGTCCTCGATCTTTGACAATTTATTTACCGCCTGCGGAATCGAAAGCGGATCGCCTTTCCACAAAATCTGCAAAGACGGTTTTGCTTCCGCCCGGATATGAACTGAACCCGGAACAGAATAATTTGTGCCGCTCTTTTCCTGCGCTGCCGGAACATTTGTAAACCACTGATCTTCTTCGAGTGCTTCAGCGATTTTGCCGGAATCCTGCCAATGTTTCCGGGCGTTCTCCATAATTTTTGCAACGGTCTCTTTGCCGAGCGGATCAAAGGACGGATTGACCGCAATCTGCAATAATCGCTGCGATCCGACGGTCTCCGCAATGCGCGCCGACTCCGCCGGCGATGCGGCAAACTCCTTTTCTTTCAGGAACTTGCGGAGATAGTGCCGAACCAAAGCGGGACGACCGGTCACAGAAAGCACATCAACGGCTTTCATCAACTCCCATGCGTTTTCCGGTTCTTTGTGCAAAACGAGTTTTTCGGCATTATTTCTTTCGTCATTGATAAACGCCTCGGCACCGGCATAAATAAATCCGGCGGCAATACCGGCTTCGGCAAGTTTCGGCAAAAGGGTTTCGCCGAATTCTTCTTGCAGCAAATAACACTCTTCCGAAGTCATCCGGTAATAAAGAAGCATTTCGCTGAGGTCTTCTGCAAGAATACCCGTTTCTTTTTGTTTCAGTTGGACAAGAACCGCAAGGGACTGAATCAGTTCGGAAGGGGAAAGATGGTTCCGGTAAGATGCGGCAGGAGTCCGTTTTCGGACTGCATCGGAATCAAGTTTTTGGAACCAGATCAATGCGTCTTTAGCACGGTCAAGAAGTTTTTCTTTTCGGGCGAAATCGGACTCCCCGGCCATCCCCCACGCCGGCAGCAGCACCAAAAAGATAAAAATCATCCGCTCCATGAAAGTCTTTATCGGCAATAACGCCGATCTTTACTCACTCTTTGTCTTCGGCGTTTTTCGGTTTTTGCCGCTTTATGTCGGGAATGATCCGGCACGGCAGATCGGCTGCGCTGCGTTGCCATTTTGACATTCATTTGCGGCTGTGTCTGCGATGTCATCTCGGTTAGTCCATTTCAATACAAAAAAAGCACCGCCGAAAGACGGTGCCTTTATCAATGTTTGATGAACATTGCGTATACTTAAAACTTCACGACTGCCGACACGCCGCCGGAAAGTTGGTCGTCCTTGCCCGGATTTCTGGGAAAGGTAGCAATGTCCCCGCTTCCCCAGCCGAACTCTCCGACATTATCAATCGAATCGTACCGGAGTTCCGGTTTCACAACCAGCCACTTTGACGGTGTCCAGTTTGCTCCGAGAGAAACCATGTACCAATCAACGTCTCCGTCTTCAGACCGGACATAACCGCTCCGTAAACCGAATGCCCACTTCTTGTTGTATTGGTAAATCAAGTCGTGAACAATTCCGCCGGTATTGTTTGTAACGCCGGCCGTTTTGTCTTGGGTGTAACTCCAATCAAGAGATGTCCGCAGTTTTTGACTGATCTGATACTTCAAAAGTATCGTGTTCACAAAAATATCCGAATCAGGATCAGGATAGTGAAGTGCTCCGGCAGCAAACGTATAACTGACATTCAGCCGTTTTGTTGCCTGCCAGATGAATCCGCCGAGACCGACGTTATCCGTTTTTGTTTCGCCGAACCGGTCGGGCGAACACCAGCCGCCGAAAACGGTGAGTTTATCGTTCACCGTATAAGTGGCGTAAGCACCGCCGCCCGTTGCCGGAACAAATGTCCACGTCGGTGCCAGCGAATAGAAAAACCGGTCCGTGGATTTGTAGCCGTCGCAGCCGAAAGGCGCATAAAACTTACCGGCTTTGACATTCCACTTCTTGTAGGCAAGTTCTACGTATGCCTGAGCAATGGCGGAGTAATAATCGCCGCTTCCCCACTCTCCTACGGAATGCCGGTTGTCAATACTGCCGCGTCCGGTGTTTTTTTCGAGACCGGCGGATTGAATCATGCCGGCATCAGTACCGAAAGTGAAATCAAACGTACCGCCGATGTCGAGACCATGTGTTCCGTCAACCGCTTTACCGGCAGAGATGTAGACCTGATTGACCTGCGCTCCGGTATTCGCAACGTTGGCTAACCTTGCCGCATTACCGGGATAGGC
>JAIRPZ010000297.1 GCA_031256755.1 Planctomycetaceae bacterium | reverse complement strand
TTTTTTCCCGTTCCGGTTCCCAACTGCCTTGACAGCGGAACAAAAAATGATAATCTATATCCGCGGTTGTCATGAACTTCCTTTTTACACAACCCCAACAATACATAAAAAGGTATGCGGCAAATTCTGTTTTTCACGTTATCTCTGTTGATGTTAACTCTGTTTTCCGGCTGCCCGCCGGAAACTTCCAAACCCGGCGATAAACATGCCGCCGGCAGCCCCCGGCAGCCCGCCCCGCCGGACAATACCGCCAAAGCAGCGGACGGCAAATCCGTCCCGAAGCCGCTTCCGCCGGATGCCGAACAAATTCAGGCATGCCGCGGAAAGTTTACGCTGACACCGGCGAACACACTTAAATCGGTGACTTTTGATGACGGAAAAGAATTAAAACCGTCCGTGATTGATCTCCTTGCCAAACAAAGCGATCTTGAAACCCTGCAAATTGCCGATTACCGCGACCTCAATGACGGCGATGTGGCGAAACTTGCCGGTTTGAAAAAATTGACAACATTGAAACTGACCAACAGCGGGATTTCGGACGCTGCCGCTAAAACCATCGCCGATTCGTTTCCCGATCTGATCAATCTTGACGTTTCGTCCAACCCCCGCCTGACAAACGCCGCTTTGAAAGAATTCGGCAAACTCAAAAAACTCGAATCCCTGCTGCTGCTGTTCTGCAATTTTGACGAACTCGGTATGATGAGCATTGCTTCGCTGCCGAATCTGAAAACACTGGACATCCGGTCGAATCAGGTCGGCGATACCGGATTGGGAATGATTGCCGGGCTGCCCGGTTTGAAAAACCTGAAACACCGCACTCAATCGGTTTCCGATGAAGGCATTAAAGCACTTTCCGCCGCGAAAAATTTAGAATCGCTGCTGATGCAGGACTTTTTGATGGTGACAGAGCAGTCCGGTCAATACCTGCGGGAAATGGAAGCGTTGACCAGTTTGGAAATTTTCCGGTGCGAAAATTTCAACTCTGCCGGTGTTCTCCAACTGAAAGGTCTGAAACTGAACCGGCTGACGCTTCGGCAGTTAACGATTGACGATTCGGCAATGGAAGTTTTCCGCGAAATGCCGGCTCTGAAACGTCTTTACCTGAATGAATTATCGAATCTTTCGGATGCCGGTATGGAAAATCTGTCCGCCCTGAAAAATCTGGAAGTCCTTGAAATCGGGGATGTGCCGATCACGGACAAAGCATTAGAGAGTATTGCGAAAATTCCTTCGCTGAAAACATTGTCATTGCAAACGACAAACATTACCGATGCCGGTTTGGAACAACTTTTGAATTTGCCGAAACTGGAAACGCTGACCTTCAAGAGCAATCCGAAAGTCACGCCGTCAGGAATCGGAAAAATCAAAGACAAAATAAAGGACAGCAAAAAGAAAACTAAAGTCGTTGTGAAATAACGGCATAAACAAAATGGCTTTACTCCGCACCCGCGATTCCAGCGTTATTGCCCAAAAGACGTTTCTGCTTGAAAATGCCGTCATCCGTATCGGACGGGCGGCAAGCAGTGATATTCCGCTTGACCATCACGGGATCAGCCGGGAACACGCCATCATTACTCAAAACGAAAACGGCTATTTCATTACCGATCTCGACAGCCGGAACGGTACTTTTATCAACGGCCGTCTTATTAAGGAAAAGACCCCGCTGACAGACGGCGATCTGATCCGGCTTTGCGACCTTGAACTCGTTTTTACGGAAAGCGAACATCCCTCGCACTGCACCCTGAAACAGCGGCAGCACGAAGAGCAAATGAGCCGCGTCTTTGTTGTCGATACCGAATACAGTGAATCCTTCACGGTGAAATCGCAGATTAAACTTGCGGATAAAAAACCGGCGATCACTTCCGCCAATGCCGCCGTTAAACTGCAAGCCATGATCGACATCGGACGCAACCTCGGTGCCGCCGTTGATCAGGTTTTGCCGCAACTTGTCGAAAACCTGCTCAAAATCTTTTTGCAGGCGGACTGTGCTTACATTCTGCTTCTTGATGACCAGACCAGCCGGCTTGAACTCAAAGCCTTTCTGCATCGCGATCCGCATAATCAGGAATCGTTCCGCGTCAGCCGATCGATTTTGGAAAAAGTGGCGATGACGAAAAACGCGATTCTTTCCGATGATGTTGCGAATGATTCCCGATTTGCACCGAGCGACAGTATTATTAGTTACAATATCTGCTCCATTATGGCGGCACCGATTATGGACTATGATAAGTCCGAAGTGCTGGGAGTTATTCAGGTTGATGCACGGTCGCACGGTCAGAAATTTACTCCCGGAGACCTTGATCTTCTTGTGGCACTTTCCTACCCGGCAGCCCTTGCGTACCAAAGTGCGAAACTGCACGAGGCCGCGGTTGCTGAAAAGATCATCGAGCGGGAAATGAACATTGCGAACACGGTTCAGCGAGGTTTACTGCCGCAAAGTCCGCCGCAGATCAAGGGGTACGGCTTTTATGATTTTTACCGTCCGGCAAAGTATCTCGGCGGCGACTATTACGATTATATTCAACTGGCAGACGGGAAATTGGTTTTTGCTCTCGGCGATGTTTCCGGCAAAGGTGTGGCGGCATCGCTTTTAATGGCAAAATTATCGGCGGAAGTCCGTGGCGGATTGATTATTGAACCGACATTTGCCGGTTCGGTCAGCCGGCTGAACAAAATCTTTTGTGAAGCCCGATGGGACAACCGGTTTATTACGTTCTTTTTCGGAGTGCTTGATCCGAAAACGCATGAAATTGTTTTTTTTAATGCGGGACATATTCCGCCGATATTGGTTTCGCCCGGCGGAGTTGTCGAAATGCTTGGCGAAGACCGGATTGGTTTGCCGCTCGGTGTAATGGAAGACACCGAATATCCTGAAAACCGGTTTACGATCCGTTCTGATCAGAAGTTGGTTGTTTTGAGCGACGGTTTGACCGATGCGATGGACGCACAGGAACAATATTTTACGATGCGGGGTGTTGTCGGGCATCTTAAAACCGCCAAAGCCGACACGATTGAAGAATTCGGTGAAAAATTGATCAATGCGGTTCATAGTTTTGCCGGACGGACTCCGCAAACGGACGACCAAAGTTTATTGATAGTCGGCAGAATAGCGGATTCCGATCAATAACGTGTTTTCCGTTTCTCTCCTTCCTTGTGTCCGCTGCCGGCGGTGTCTGCCTTTCCGGCTTGCATTCTCTTGGCAATCTCTGCGGAAAGATTATAATAGTGCATAATCCGTTTTGTTTTTGTTCTTTGTATGATAATATGCCATAATGTATTATTATAAAGGTATTCACGGAGAAGAGCAATGGCACAATCCTATTCAATGGACTTGCGGACAAGTGTCATGAACAATATTCACAACGGACATTCCGAAAGAAAAACAGCCGAAAAATGCGGAGTGTCCCGCCAACGGATTCAACAACTCAAACGGCAGGAAAAACAAACCGGCTCTTTTGAAACCAAGCCGCTTAAAGGCGTTGTCGGAGCAAAACGAAAACTCAAATCCTTTCAGGAACAACTCAAGAAATACGTTGCTGAACACCCGGGCGCAACGCAAAACGAACTCGCTGCAATGATGAAGAAGTTTGTCAAAGTAAGCGGTTCAATGATTGGTCGGGAATTAAAGATTCCCGGATTCACTTATAAAAAAAGTTTTATAGGTTTCCGAACAAGACCGTCCCGATGTTGCCGCCAAGCGTGCAGAATGGAAAGAGCAGATGAAGCGATTGATTAAGCGGCGGCGTTGCCGTGTTTTTTATTTACCGCCTTACAGTCCTGATTTTAATCCGATAGAATTGAGTTTCCCGAAGGTGAAGGCGGTGCTTCGCAAACGCTGCGTGATATGAATAAGTGATTACGATTCGTTACAAATGTTCCGCAGTTAATAACGCAGGATGATTGCAAAGGATACTATAAACACTGCGGATATGGACCGTAACTTTTAGGGTGATGCATTAGTGCCGCTGATTTCGCGCTGTCAGGCGTGTTCAAGGACACTAGGATTGCCCAAAGTATCAGCGGCTTTTTCGTGATTTTCCGCAAATCACAATCACTGCATAATATCATACAAGGATTGACGATTTTGAGTGCAGGGGATCTCAAGAAAAATCAAAGTGCCGCCGGCTCTGATTTCATTTCAACCCGCTGCCAGACGGCATTTGATACGTGCCGGAAAAATAGTGATAAAAAGTTCCGCTTCCAAACCAAGAACCGTCAGCACTTCCTTGATTCCGGCTTCGGGACCGGCTTGCGTCAACAGTTCCGCCGACAATGCCCCCGTTGATTCAGAAAACGTCAAATCGGCAACGGAATTTCGGACATCCACGTGTCTGCCCTTCGTTTTGGAAACGATCACGGTTGTCTCGGCAAGAAAGTTTTTGATCTGCACGGCAGTCTGCTGCCGTAATGCTTCCGGGATCACCGCTTGAAAAACGGAAGATACAAGCCGGGCTTTCTTTTCGTTTTCGCCGAGAATACGCGCCGACAAAAACGTCAATCCCGGCACACTGTTCCGGTTCAAATCAGCAAGCACTTCTTCCGCCGAAAGAGGCGGAGCGGATTCCGCCATCGTGATCTCGCACACCTCATCCAAACCTTCAAAACCAAGGGCTAAAGCACTGGGAAAACTCATTTTCACTTTCGGATGAAATCCGCCGCTTACCGCTATCGGCAATTTTGCCCGGCGAAACAGCGACTCAAATGCCCGGAGCATATCGTTATGCCCGATGAATTTCAGCGTTCCCCGCTTGGAAAACCGAACCTGTATCCGCTGCTGATGGATCATTTGCCGTTTTTGTGTTGTATCCTCCGCCGTCAACGTTTGTGGGAAATTGTCCGTTATCCGGCATTCACACGGATAATCGCCGCCGCACCGGATTCATTTGCGGTTTCTTCCGCTTCCATGACCCGGAGATGCGGACGGCTGCGCTCGCGGAGAATACCCCGCTTTGATGTTTGAAGGAACTGCGTCAACTCCGCCGCCGTTCCGACTGAATAATGCTCCTGAAATGAGGCGAGAATCTCATTCCATGTATATCCGCTCCGATACAGCAGCAAATACGCCGCTTTCAATTCGCGGATTTCTGCGGTAGTCCGCCCGTTCCGCCGCAATCCGATTTGGTTCAATCCGACAATTTTCCCCGATGTTCCGTCCACCATCATAAACGGCGGTACGTCTTGTATCACTCTGGAAAGTCCGCCGACCATTGCCAGCGAACCGATCCGGCAAAATTGGTGAATCGCCGATCCGCCGCCGATATTGACCCGATGACCGACCGTAACGTGACCGCCGAGTAAAACGTTATTGACGAGGATATTATGATTACCGATTTTGCAGTCATGGGCAACGTGGGCTCCGGCCATCAGATAATTCCCGTCGCCGATCACGGTTGAATCGTTTTCTTTCAGGGAGCGGTGAACGGTTGTATTTTCCCGAAACACATTCCCGTCGCCGATTTTAATTTGTCCGAACGGCGGTGGTGCTGAAATATGCTGGGGCAAACCGCCGATCACGCTGCCTGTCCCGATCCGGTTGTCTTTGCCGATTGTTACGCCCGTTTTGATAACGGTGTGAGAATCCAAAACGCAGTTGCTGCCGATAGACACACCGGATTCGATTAGCGAAAAAGGACCGATAATAACGTTTTCCCCGATTTGTGCATCGGGACTGACAATAGTAAAAGGATTGATCATGGTATTGTTTACGGTTTTGTTGCCGGAAAGCGGCGGCTTGGTTAAACCGGACAGGGAAGTGTATTGAAAACCGGCGTTTTCGGAAAGAGCAATTTTTTGCAAAATTCTTCCGGCGGCAAAAGG
>JAIRPZ010000167.1 GCA_031256755.1 Planctomycetaceae bacterium | reverse complement strand
CCCTGCTTCCCATCCTGACACTATTCACGGAGTTATGAACGCCATTTATGGGATGTGGGATAAAGGTACAACAAAAACAGAGGAACGCCCGTTTCTCTCCGAAGTCGAATTAGCAATTCTCAAAGATCTCGGCTGGGATATTGACCTTCAACAGTCCTTCGGAAAATCCTATTATCAAGACAATACAACAGCGACAAACACGCAGGGATTTACCGGCGGAAGCAGCAGTTTATCTTATGCGGTCGGTCTGCATCTCGTTTCGGACGGCAATACGATTACTCAAAATGTCGATGTTCTTTCTACCGGCTTTGCCGGTGCCGGTGTCCGGGTCGAAGGGAATGATAATACCGTTATTATCAGCAACGGCATAACCGTTGCCGCAAACGGTGAAGAAGGGATCGGTTTTCTCTCCATTTGGGGAACCGGAACGACGCTGGTCAACAACGGAACAATCTCCGCAACCGGAACCAACGGCACCGGCATTCATCTTGATACCGCCGCCAAAGGAATTCACAACAGCGGCACAATCAATGCCGGCAGCGGGAACGCTGTTTTGATTAAAAGCACTGTTACGGACGGTATCAACTTCATGGGAAACAGCAATGTTACCGGCAACATTGTCAATGGCAGCAATACATCGATTGACTTAACCTTCGGCAAACTTGCCGGCAGCGGCGGCATTGCCGGAACCGGCGGTGACGAAAATGCCGTGATCTCCATCAACGGAAATATCGGTACGGCTATCAATCAGTTTTCGCTGCAAGTATGGGGCGGAACGACCACTCTCGCTAAGGATACAACAAGTTATTTTACCGCCGGCGTTATCGGTGCCGATACGCATGCCAAATCAACGCTGATCGTCAACGGCGATGCCACATTCGGTTCGCTGGACATTAAAAACAACGGAGAAAATTCCGCCTCTCTCCGCGGCATCGGAACGATTACGGCGAACTCCGGTGTCACCAATCACGGCGTTGTCGCCCCCGGAGATACGGACAAACCCGGAACATTAACGATTAACGGCAATTTTACGTCCGCAGCAGACGGAGCGATTTTGGTGCGTGCAGGCGATCTTCTTCAGGTGAACGGCACAGCAACGGTCTCAGAAGGAACACTGCTGGTCGACGTGGACGAGACATTTATTCAGAACAAAAAATATGTATTCCTTAAGGCAGACACGCTGACAGTGACAACGCCGTTGACGGATCCGCCGAGTGCGGTTGCTAACGGGCAACTCAATCCGAATTTCGACATTACCGCGGACTACGAAGACGGATCAGACGGAACTTACTGGTTTCAAATTATCCGCGGCAGCAGCGGAGAGAATACGGTCGGAAACATGGTGCGTCCGCACGTTATCATTGTCGACAACTACAACGGTGCGCCGTTTAGTTATGTTTCGCTGGGAAAAACGCCGAATCAGCGGGAAATGGGGCGGTATTTTGATGTTATTGATGCGTCTTTGAGTCCTGTTCGTTTCAGCGATTTGGATTTGGCGGTGTATCAATTCGATCATATTGATGCCCGTAAAACCGGTTTGGTGAATAATGTTCTTGACGAATTGAGCGGTTCTCTTTACGGAACGATGAACACGATCAGTTTCCAAGATACGACATTCCTTCATTCAACGCTTGCCGATGTTTTGCGGCGGGGACCCGTTGCCGGTTCGATGCAGATCAAAGACAACGTGTGGGGAATGAGTTACGCTTACAAAGGCAATATGCAGGCGGAAACCAATGCCGGCAAAGTCCGCAGCGATCTTTTCGGACTGATCGCCGGTTTTGACCGTGTCCGCAACAGCCGGACACGGCTGGGCGGATTTCTTTCTTTCGGCGGCGGTGAAATAAAGGGCAGTGTGAGTGACAAAACGGCGACCGAAGAACTAACACTCGGTTTGTACTATCGTCATGATTGGGACAACAGTTATATCCTTGCCCAAGCAGGACTGGGCAGACATAACTACGACACACAGCGGTATCTCGAAGTGTTCAACCGGACGGCAGCCAGCAAGCATCATGCGTACCTTGGGAGTTTGCACTTGGAAGCGGGTAAACGTTATATGCGTCCTTTCGGTTATTGGCATCCGTTTTTGGGGGTGCAGGGAATCTATCTGACCCGCAGCAGTTTTACGGAAACCGGAGCAGGCAGTTTGAATTTGACCGCACCGGAAGAGGATTTTTACAGTTTACGGCAAATGTTCGGCATGCGGTTTGATTCTTTCCCGATACCGCTGTACAACGGTGAAACATCGCTTGGGGCTGTTTCTATTTACGGCAATGCGACGTGGATGTACGAATTCGATATGGGAACGCGGCACACGGAATTCACGGCGGGCTTTACCGGTCTGCCGAATCAGACGTTTACGGTACACGGCAACGATCCGAATCGGGATTGGGGAATTCTCGGCGTGGGGGTGAATTACGACATCACGACAAAAGCCCGGGCGTTTCTTGGTTACGATTCGATAGTGAACCGCAGTCAGGTGATTCACGCCGCCAACATCGGTTTTATTCTGCAACGGTAATTTTTGCAACATTAATTTTTGCAGTATTAATTTTTGTAACGGTTATTTTAGTAACGATCCTTTTTGCAGCGGTCATTTTTGGTGATGGGAATATTTGGCAGGAAAAAAGCCCCGAAAGAGCCGGACTACTCGAAAATGCCGGTGCTGCCCAGCAAACTTGCCGAGTTTGTTCAGGCGCAGTGCGGACTTTCGACTGATGAACTTGTCAAACTGCTGGAATCGCTTGGACGTATTGATGATGCGATTAAAGTCGGGCGGCGGCGGAAAACCGAAGGCAAAGAATTTGCCAAGCCGGTCGGTAAAAAACGCTACATGGCCATTGCTGAAGCGGTCAAATATGCACAGGAACGCACTGAAGCCCGGCGTGTTAAAGATCAGAAAATCAAAGAGTTGCTTGAAGAAGTCAATTTTGAAGAACTTCTTCTGCATCAGGAAGTCAATGATGAAATTTATCCGAAACGTCTTTCGCCGGTGGACATTGTGCGGTGTACGGAATCGGCGGCGGATAAACTGGAAGCGTTAGACCGGCAGCGTATGATGCCGTCGCGGATTTATTCTCCCCGCGAGGAGACCGTGCTGGATGTGATTACGTTGATCAAAAAGAACGAAGCCGCCCGTGTGGCGCGGCGTGTGGCGAATCGGCAGCGTGCGTATATTTTCGGCAAGCCGATAGAGGAACTCGAAGCCGATTATGCCCGTTGGCTGCGGCAGTTGAAGGGCGAGCCGGAACCGGAAACTGAAGAAGAAAAAACCGCCCGTCTTGCTGCGGAGGAATCGCAGCGGCAGGAAGAAGAGCGGATTGCGGCGGAAGAGGCGGCGCGGCACTTCGGCGATTTGCCGGATATTCATTCTTTGCTGGATGATGTTGCGGAGTTGATTCGGGAAAATCCTGAAGCCGCGGCAGCCATTATCCGGCAGTGGATCGGAACGGCGGTACTGGTCGAACCGAAACCAGCCTAACGGACAGAAATCCGGTTTAATGCAGTGCCATTCCGCCGCTGACATCAACACTGGCTCCGGTCATATAACTGGCACAGTCCGAAGCAAGGAAAACCGCTACCCGGGCAATCTCGTCCGTTTGAGCAATCCTGCCGAGCGGAGAACGCTTATTGAACTTTTCAGGATCGGCATCAATAAACTTGGCAATGATTTCCGTGTGCATAATGCCGGGCAGAACAGCATTGACCCGAATGCCGAATTCGGCAACTTCCAATGCCAGCGACCGGGTGAAACCAAGAACCCCCGCCTTCGTCATATCATAAGCCGTTTTGCCACTGGCGGAACCGCGAAGGGCTGCCTGCGAGGAAATATTCACCAAACTGCCGGACGATTTTCTCGCCTTAAGACGCTGCACCGCTTCCCGCGTAACAAGGAAAAGCCCTTGCAGATTAACCGTTACGCATTTTTGGAATTCGGCAAGCGTCAGGTCTTCGCATTTCGGATTGGCAACAATCGCCGCATTGTTGACCACGCTGTCAACCGCTCCAAGTTTGGATTCGATTTCATGGAACATGCTTTTCACGTCTTCTTCTTTGGAAACGTCAGCATAAACCGCTGCGGCACCGGTCTTGTACGTTTTTGCAAGATCGTCCGCCAGTTTTTTTGCATCGTCTTCGCCGACAATGTAATTGATCGCCACTTTTGCCCCTTCCTGAGCAAAAATTGTCGATATGGCTTTGCCGAGACCGGTCGAACCGCCGGTAATGAGAACAACTTTATCTTTAAGGTGAAAATCCATGGCTGTAAATGTATGGCTGTTAATTAGTGTTTATTTCGGTTAGGGATGACCCTGTGTTAATGATCATCATCAAAAATGCTGCAATGCTGCGGATGATGAGATATGGTTAAAACGTAACAGAAACATTCTGTCCGTTTGTTCATACTAAATATTCATTCCGGCGGCTGACCGGAACATACCGGCGGAGCGTTATTTCCGCCGGTACGCTCAATATTCTTTGACTGCTTCTAGTCGATCTGCGGTTTGGAACCTTTGAGAAATTGGTAAAAGAACTCGGCATTCGAGTTGAATTTTCCCAATTTTGCCGTGAGCGTTTCCATCGCATCGACCGGGCTGCGTGAAGACAACGCCCGGCGGATCATCGTTGCCCCTTGCAGAATTTCCGGCGGGAAGAGTTTTTCTTCTTTCCGCGTTCCTGATTGACTAATGTCAATAGCGGGCCAAATCCGCTGTTCCGCAAGACGGCGGTCCAACACGAGTTCCATGTTGCCCGTCCCTTTGAATTCCTGAAAAATCGCATCGTCCATCCGGCTGTTCGTTTCGATCAATGCGGTTCCGACAATCGTCAGCGATCCGCCTCCTTCAAAAGCACGCGCCGAAGCAAACAACTGTTTGGGAATTTCCATGGCTTTCACATCAATACCGCCGGTTTGCAGTGCCGACCGGTTGGAACTGTTGAGCGTGTGTTTATTGAACGCTCTTGCCAGCCGGGTAATGGAATCCAGCAGCAGGAATACGTCTTTTCCCATTTCGGCAAGGCGGCGGCAGCGTTCAATGACCAACTGCGAAAGGCGGACATGGGACTCAATTTCTCTGTCCAAACTGCTGGCAACGACTTCCGCACCGATAGCCGCCCGTTGAAAATCAGTCACTTCTTCGGGACGCTCGTCAATCAGCAAAACAATCACTTTTACGTCCGGGTGATTTTTCACGACCGCCTGACTGATGTGATGCAGCAAGATGGTTTTTCCGCTGCGGGGCGGAGCCACGATCAATGCCCGCTGTCCCTTGCCGAGCGGCGTAAAAATGTCCATCACACGGGTTGTCAGCGGCTGCGCCCCTGTTTCAAGCCGAAGCCACTCTTCGGGAGTGATCGGAATCCGTTCCTCAAAATGTTTGACGTGGATATATTCATCAGCGGCTACGCCGTCCACACTGACGGCTTCCCGCAGCCGCGGTCCCTGTGTTTTGGTTCCCGGCTGAATCATACCGGTCAACAGCACGCCCCTGCGGAGACCGTAGCGGTCAATGGTACTTGCCGGCACAAAAGGATCGGTAATGATCCGGGTGTAGTGATTATTCGGATCACGCAGGAATCCGTAGCCGTTGGGGTGCATTTCCAGCACGCCGGTAACTTCGTAGTATGTTGACGGATCGCCCGGTTCGATATGCACCGCATAATTCGGATTGCGGAACCGCGGATTCGGAGAAATATCTCTCGGAGTACCGGGAATATCAGAATTCGGTGCGGGACGGGGTTTTCCGCCGTTGGGGCGGAATTTCCGGTTCGGGTTATTATTATTACGGTAGTTAGGATTGTAAGTTTTTTTCTGCATAGAAAAGAGCCGGTGACGGCGGTTGGAGAACCCCGCTGCCGGCAGGACGACCGCAGCCGCAGCGAGGAGGATACAGGTTCATGTCTCTGGCATTTCCGCAGGAAATACCGGAGATAACGAGGTGGAAATTCGACATTGAATCAGTGAATTCAGAGTCCTTTTGTGCCTTGTTTTTCGCTATTCTCTCCCGGATTCAAAGAATGAAAACCGTACAGAGAGACCGAAATTGTCTTTCCATCGCCTGAAACAACCGAACAAAACGGATATAGTTTTAGAAAACGCTGTTCGGAAAGACATTCGGAGAACCGGCTTTTGCGGTCAGTTCTCCAGCACGGCGGACATTGTACCGTCTTTCGGGACAATGTCAAGGGCGAGGGAACGCCGCCCTTGCCTCCATTTTGCCTTCACCGGACAAAAGATTCCGGCAGGACAGCCGCAGCCCGGTTCTGCAAGAATGCGAATACCGTTGCGGCACTGTCATGTGCCGTATTACTTATTCGTTTCTTTGAACGCCCTGAACATCGGATCCGCCTCCTCCAATTTGGACAGCGGCTTTTCCACCAGAGCGTCCTTCAACGCGTTTTTGAGGTAAGCATGATACGCCCGGATTCGGCTCGGTGACAATTCGATAGTACCGGCTTTGTCCAGCGGATACACTTTTTCAACGAACTGTTCCAGCGTTAATATGTTCATATCTTTCAATTCTTTCCGCATTTCTTTGACTGTCTTTATCTGTGCCGCAGTGATTGGAGTATGACCGTTGTTAGTCGTAATAACCTGAATGTAACTGTCCATGTTACTCACGTATTTACTCCACGCCGTCAAAAAAGACGATTGTATGTCTCTTCGCTGTTGATTTCTCGCCGCACGTTGCCACCCGTGTCCTTGGGCTAGTGCCAGCGGATCCGCAAACAAGCCCCCTACGTATTGTCCATCCTCTCCGAACCGTTCCGCTGACCTCGCAACTTTCAAACCGCGTTTGTTCAGATCATTTAATAATCTTTTGGTCTCGTATTCTTCTAATGTCTTGGTCTCGCGAACCGCATTGGCTTCTAAAACAAATTTTGTGAAATATGGATCTCGCAAGTTCTGTGGTATAAAAACTGTGCGGAGTGTCATCGCGTTATACCGGGTTACAGTGGACTGAAATTGTCCGTTGACAACAGAAGGAAGAGTTCCAAAACACTCATTCAATGCCTTCGTCTGGAAATCTTGCGGACCTGTATAGGTCGCGCCATACGAGGGGTCATAGAATGTGCCGCTTGTTCCGCCGTCGGTCGACTTCAATATATAATGAAGAGTAAAAACCTTTTCCTGCGGCGCACTGTTTCCGCTGTTTTGTCCCTTCAGCGTGTTCAAATTTGTCATGCTGCCGTATTGATTGCCGGGTGGCACAGGCCACATATTCCATGTTGTTGTACCGGAATTGAAAATCAATTCACCGCTTTGGGGATTCCAATCTCGAACAACGATCACTTCTTTTGCGTCGAAGTAACCAAGTGACGAGATATTCTTTACGGATGTTGCCATTTCCCCTTCTAATTCTTTGCCGTTCAGAAGAGAAGCATACCACAAAAACATCCGCCACGCACCGCACTGCCCTGTTCCCTCTTCGAGAAATTGCTCGAACACCCCCGAATTTTCTGCAAACGTCGTTCCCGGCTTGTAGTAATAAAGCGGTCGGGAATATTTCTTTTCACTGTTATTCCAGCCCCGAACATCAAGCGTCTTGAAGATGTCCCACGTTTTCCCGAAAGCGGCTTCGCTGTTTGTCTGTCCATCCTCCGCACAAGCAACATGGGCAACAGTCCTGAATCTTGCCACAGCGTCAACATCGGCTGCCTTTCCCAGACACACATAGAGCGGATTCATGGTTGCCCCGGCATCGTCAAATTTGGGGTCGGCATTGCCGGTCGTGAAACGTAACTGTAACGTTAAATCAAGCGGATTAAAGTACCGTGTCTTCACACTGAACGGTGCTGCCGCCGCAATCGGTGCGGACATATTGCCGGTTATTGTTGTTGTCACCGGCACAAAATTAATATTCCCCCCGTCCGTGTCCTTGCATACGGCACTGATTTGTACCGGCGTAGAAGCGGTAATCGGATCATCACCCGCATCGACAATCGTCCACTTTGCTGAAACCGTTAATTTATTGGCGTTCGATGCCGCTGAATGAGATGTATAAAGATAAGGAGCAGGATAATCTGTACCGCCGATTACCCTTACCCAGTGAGGTGCAGTATACGATGTTCCATCCGCATCTTTAAGAACATCCCATCCGCCGCTGAATGACATTTCTTGCAGTTTCAGCACTGACCAATGTTTATCGGCAGGGGAACTGCTTTTCTGTTCTGTGTCCCAGCCGTGAGCGTAGTCGAAAGTAAAATCCGTACCGGGAGCATCGCCGGTATAAACATATTCAACGGCTGCCGCAACCTGTGTTGCCGGCTCATTGTTCGGTATGTTCTGATCGCAGTCAAGGAACATAATATCAATCCATGACGTTGTTGCTGTCGGGATGATAATATCCCACGTCTTGTTGGCATCGCCGCGTGCAAGACCACCTTCGGCAGTGCCGAAAGTAACGTTGCCCTGCGCATCCTGATTGATTGCATTGACCCCCGGCTTAAAAACAGCAATACTGCTGGTCTGACGAATCGCAACGTCTGTCTGCAACCGCGTCACGCTGCCGTGTACACGAATCGTTGCGTTGTCTTTCGTGGTGGTGAATTGCACGCGGGCAACGAATGCTTTCCATTCACCTGACTTGGTGATGCTTTTCGGTGAGCGTATGTAGGTCGGGTAAAACGTTTCAGGCAAGCGGTCATTGATGCCGCGAACCGCTTCCGCTTTCGGGGCTTGCGGTTTGAATTTCAACTCCGGTACCGGCGTTGCCGAAAAACAGGATGCAGCAAATACTGCCGGCATTGCGGCGGCAAATAACAACGAAAAAATCGTGCGGAACATAGTTGTTTTCCTTGAAAAAGAATGGTAATGAAAAAAGGGATTGTCCCTTCTATTCCGATTATAAAATGGCTTTCTGGAAATTCAAGGGCATGATTTTTCGGCGGATTTCTGGTATACTGTTGTATGCTGTTTTGTACACCATTTCGGAGATATTTCACGACTGCTGTTATGAGCGATGCCCGTTTTTCACGTTACACTTCCGACTTACCTTATCAGGAACCCGATTTGGTTCCCAAGAAAAGCCGCCGGGGCTGTCTGCTGTACGGCTGCGGATGCGGCTGTCTCGGTTTGATCCTGCTTCTGCTGTTCGGCGGACTGGCTGTCTATTTTTACTGCATCAAAGGATCGCCGCTGACCGTTTCGCCGGAAACCACCGTCATTACCGAACCGCGGAAATCAGACGGCAAAAGTGTCGATTATTATCAGGCAATCCAAAAAATGACCGAACCGGCAATTCCGGCGGATGAAAACGGATTCCGCTCCGTCCTGCTCGGCTACGGGCAAGCCGCTACCGAACCGCAGAAATTCAATGAATGGCTCTATCCCGAAATGTGCAAAAAACTGGACATTGATCCGGCAGCGCAGCCGCCTTTTGTCCTCGAACCATGGATTCCTGCCGCTCCGAAAAACTGGCTCGCCGCCGTTTCGCCCGGTTTGGATACCGTTCAAACCGCCGCCGCAAAACGGCATTATTTCATCCCGCTTGTCCGGCAAAATGAAAATGATCCGGTGCTGCTTGCCGAACCGATTCCCGTTTATGTTTTCCACAAAAACTTATCGGATGCACTCCGGCAGCGGGCAAAACTCCGTTTCGAAGCAAACGCACCGGCAGAAGCATGGAAAGATATATTAACATCAATCCGGCTGTTCCGGTTTGTAACGATCAAGACGGCGTTGTTTGATCTGCATGGAAACAGAACGCCCAAAGAAGGGGGAAAAGAGAATTCGTCCCTGCTGACTCCCGTTGAGGAAATCGTTCAAACGTTTCCGCGTTGGAAACCGGAACATCTGGATCAGGCGGTCAAGGATTTGGAATCGCTGCCGGAATGGACGGATTACCGGACAACGATGAAGGTGCTGCAATTCAGCATACTGGATGGTGTATCCTCTGCTGATGATATTGCCGGTATTATCGAAAAATTCAACGAAAACCCCATACCGCCGGAAATAAAACAACTGCTGCAAGTGATTGGTTTTAACTGGAACGAAACTGCCAAAGCACTAAACGGGGAAATCAAACGTTATGAGGATGAGTTACAAGCCGCCGCCGGCGATACGGAAAAGTTGTCTGCTCTGCTGCGGTCGATACGTTTCCGCATGAACGAGGAGGAATGGCTGAAAATCATTCAAGACGGTGCATTCGGCACACCGATCACAACAGCGGGAAGATCGCAAATGGCGGGAACTCTTGCCGGACACATTGTGAATACGCTGGTTGGTGAAATGATTCGGCTGCAACTGACCGAGGAATCGCGGTGTCAAATACTGCGGACGGCATTGGCGGTGGAAAAATACCGGCGGCAGAACAACCGATTCCCGGATTCGCCGGAGCAACTCGGTTTGCCGAAAATCGGCAAGAATGATTTGCAAATCCGTTATCAAAAAACGAATTCGGGCTGTTCGCTTGGAAACGATTTTTTCCGGCTGGAAATGAAATGAAAATTGATGAGAGGAAGCGGAATAGACATGTTGCGAAACCTCTAAAATCCATAAACCCGTTTGGAAGGAACGGAATACGTTTTTCCAAAACGGAACGGATGCACAAAATCGTTGCCGGCTTGACGATAAATTACTGGTTTTCGGATACTGTTGGTGAATCCAATAAATCGAGAACTCCGGCAAAACGGCTGCGTTTTCCCGGAAATTTACCGGGAATAGTAAGTCCGAATCTCCCGACCGGTTTGCTGACGGACCGATTCGGCAATGGCATCCAACTGCTCATCGTTCAGCGGAGAGACCCATTTTTCAGGCATATTTCTGGCGGCTGTGTAAATTTGAACATGAACAACATGCGTCAATTCATTAAGAATATCTGCATAACGGCAGATTTCATCCGTATCCGGTGCTTGACCATGCAAAGCAACAAAACATGTCTGAATAACCGCCGGAACCGTTCGGGTCAAACACACTAAATTATTTCGGATCGTTTCAAAAGAAACCGAAGACCGCGAAACCTTATTAAATAACGCCGGCGTGCCGGCATCCAGTTTTGCCCAGATTTCGCCGTTATCCTGCGGGAATTTTTCCAGCACCGCACTAATTCGCGGGATATGCAGTGCCGAAGCATTGGTGATCAGAACCAATTTGACGGCTTGTCCGCACAATTCCCTGCGGACATCCGCAACGATATTAACCGCATCAGCAAACTGCGGCGACAGTGTCGGCTCGCCGTCTCCGCTGAACGCAATGTCCCGCAAAACCCGTTTTTCCGGCGGTACTGACGCAAGCCACGACTGCAAAAATAACGAACCATTATTCGCCGAACCGACAAGAAAACGGAGTTCATCGTTCAGTTGATCGAGGGCAATCCGCGGACTGCCGACTGCTATCCGCCTGTTTTCGGCACTGTTTTCAGCAAGAACCTGACAATACACACAGGCAAAATTACAAGCAGCCGTCGGACTTAAATTGACTCCTATCGACAGTCCGCCGGATCGCCGGCTAATGACCGGATAAACATGGATCAAATCGCTGAACCGGCGGGGATGATGCTGAACAATGGACATACACAAAGATTATTGCAATACTTGTTCGAGTTCTCTGCGAACCTGACTTTCAATCGTTCCCTGCATCAGCATTGCGGCAACAGGTAATTCCACGATAATCCGCACCGAAGAATTCAATGCCTCAACGGAACCGGTCAGCGAAAATCCCAAAATTCGGAACGAGAATTCCAGCGAATAAGGTCCCGTCCAATTTTCTTTCACATCAGAGACGGTATAGGTGTGCTGTTCGATAATTTCTGTCCGTTTCTTTTTCAGACGATCTGCTGCTTCAGCTTGTGTCAGTTGATGGGAAACGGAAATATTGAGCGAAGGCATCGGACGAATTCGTTACAGGGTTGCAGAACAGAAGGAAACTCGGCGGACATTGTACAGGAACCTGACCGCATACGCAACAGGCGGCAAATGTCCAGTTTTCCTTATTTCCTCGCCGAACAAAATTATACACGCCGCACCGGATTATGCCGAACCGGATTGCTCTTGCGGAAAAAGGAAAATTTCTCTATGTTCCTTGTGTTGTGCTTTATGTCCTTGTAAACGCACCGTTTGTGAACCGTGCCGTTTTTGCGGCATCGTTTTTCATTGAAATGATTGTTCGGTTTTTGCTTTTCGCTCCTGTTTTGCTCTGTTTTTCCGGCTGCATCGGGCTGGGGTATCAGGCAGGCGCACCGTCCCTGTTCGGGCAGGACGTAAAAACCGTCTACGTTCCGGTTTTTGAATCCGATCCGACACGGCGGCATCTTGCCGAACGCATCACAGAAGCCGTTTGCAAACGGATCGAGGAACGGACTCCGTACAAAATCGTTTCACAAACCGCCGCCGATTCGATCCTTGAAGGACGGATCGCTGAAAAAACACAAACCGTTTCCCTCATTGATGCCAACAATGATCCCCGCCAAAAATCCGACACCTTGTCTGTCGAAGTCCGATGGATGCCCCGAAACGCCCGCCATCCGGCTTCCAAACCGGCTTGGAACAGCAGTGAAAACGCCTTAATTTCCGTGTCGGAGTACCGCGTTGCCGAATTCGGACATTCGCAACTGACTTCAGAGCAAAATCAGATCAACCGCATCGCCGATAAAATCGCCGCTATGATGGAAAATAACTGGTAAAAACGCCGGCAGCGGAACGGTGTCCGATTTACCCCTCTTGTTTTTTTTGCCGATTGTGTATAATCTGTATCTCTGCATGGGAAATTTGCTGCTATTCGCGGTAAAAACACCTGTAAAAATGCTGTAAAAATAAATTAAGCCGCTATGAAAAAGAATATTCATCCTAAATACGTTGAATCCAATGTTACCTGCGGTTGCGGGAACAAGTTTACCACCCGCGCAACAAAACCGGAGTTGAAAGTCGATATTTGTTCCGCATGCCATCCGTTTTACACCGGAAAGCTGAAGTTCGTGGATACCGCCGGACGTATCGAAAAATTCAAGAATAAGTTCTCCGGGACTTCCTACGGAACCAAGAAAAAATCCGGCAAAACCGAAGAGTAGCCGGAAATCAGTGTTGCGGCATAAATTGCAGCCGTTCCTGACCCTGCCGGAAGTGTCCGGGACAGGGTTGTTGTTTGTCCGGCGTGTCCGGCTTATGGAATTGACCGTCCCAAGATGAATTCTTCCTCTTCTTCCTGAATAATAATACGCGGAGTCACCATCATCATAATACTTTGCGTATCCCGTCCGATACCGACATTCGAGAATAACCGCTGAATGTAAGGTAGTTTATTCAATATCGGCGTACCGGCTTCGACCCGTCCTTCGCTCAACCGCTTAATACCGCCGAGCAATGCGGTTCCGCCGTCAGGACAATTAACGGTCGAACTCACCGTGAACGATCCCATAATCGGCTGCTGCACCACAATACCGCTTGAAGACGTTGTTCTTCTCGTTGATCGGTCCCGCGAATGAAGTCCGGGGACAGACGTGTTGGAAAGATCGTCGCCTGCCTCGTTGGTGGCGGTTTCTTCAGTGGAATCGTCATTGCCGAAGTATTTGAACGTTTGCACTTTGCGGATCGTGGTAAATGTCGGATTCAGCGTCAACCGGACATGCTGCCGGTCGTGAGAAACAACCGCCTGCACATTCAGGACTTGCCCTTCATTCAAAACAGTAATGATCGGCTGATATCCTATCGCAAAGTCGCCGACAACCGGATTAACACCGGTCACAAACGGCGATGAAGTCGTATCGCTGATCGTTCCCATTTGACCGTTATAAATAATCACTTTCGGTGCCTGCATCACGCTTGTCCGCTGATCGCTTTGGGCGGCTTTCAGGAAGAAATATGTTTCAATATCGCTCAACAAAGCAAAACCGGTTTGCAAACCGACCGAAGGATCATAAGGACCAAACTGCGGCGTAGAATAACCGATGCTGTCCTGCGTGAACGGAATACTTGCATTCATCGAAAACATATTGGCAGCGGACAAGCCCACAACAACGTTATTGCCTTTATATCCGCCGGTATTGCTGCTGCTACTGCTGCTGGTATCGCTGCTGCTGCCGGATTCACCGGACGGGAAAACCGTTACCGCTTTTCGGATGCTGCCGAGAACATTATCGTTGCGGACAACAAGATCGAAATCCATACCGATACTCTCAAAAAAGTTATCGTGTACCGTGATATACCGGACTTCAACAGCAACCTGCAAGTCGTTCATCTTCCGAAGTTGCGTCAGCAAATCTTCGATTTGAGCGTGTGCTTCTTCGGTTTGCCGGATGACCAAACTCATGTTCTGTTCGTAATCGACAATTTTTGCACCGGAACCCGTATCGTCATTCGTCCATGATTCCGGTTCGATCAGCGATTCAATAATGTTTTGAACACTGCTGAAATCCAGCCCGCCGGTGCCGTTTTCGTTTGTCGTATTGCCAATGTTTGTGCCTGTGCCGGAACTGGTGCCGGTCGTACCGGTGCCGGTTGTTTGAGCGGCAATATTCGGATTATACGGCGGCACTTCGTTGCGTGTCAAATTGAGGTCTGCCGGAAGATGAGGTTGCGGAACGTTCGCCCGTCCTGCCGGCGGCAAATGATTCCGCCGGGACTTTTCATAAGCACCTTCCAGCAAATTCGGATTTTCGTTGACGGTAATCGCACGCGGAATCTTGGTTACCAGATCGCCGACATAATGCCGCTTGACAAACATTTCTCCCTTCGCCTTCTTCCGGCTTGTGATTTTCAGGATTTCGTCTTTCACAACGTAAGCAAGTCCGTGCTGTTCGAGAATCACGTTCAACATGCTTTGCAATTTGATACCGTTTGCCTGCGGAACTTTAATCGGCGTACCGGACAAAATGTTCTCTTCCCGAAGAGCCGCTTCATCAATAAAAACGGGAATCCCTGCCTGCGCACAAAGTTTTCTCAATGCCTGCTCAAGCGTGATCTGCTGATCTTCGTCTACCGTAATCGGCATGGTCAGTTTTCGCAGAATCTGCCGCTCGCTTTCCGGTCTTTGATTCAATAATGCTTCATTTGATGCCCGCCGCCGCTTTGACAGGGTACTCCAATCCGTTCCGTAAATCAGCGATCCGTTCCGAAAATCCGGCATAACGGCTGCCGTATCAACCGCATGCATAGCGGCAAGGAATCCGTCGGCTTTTGCATCGCGGTTTGCGATACTTTGGTGCAAATTGTAAACGAGTTGCGTTGTGGTGACGAGCATAGCGGCTGCCGGTTCATCGGGTGCAATGGACTGCGCCTTTTTCGCCAGCCGCAATGCTTCTTCAAAACGCTCATCTTCCATCAATTTTTTACATTCGCTGAACAAAACTGTCAGTTGCTGCTCTTTATCCCGAAACGCATCGGCGGCTTTGCGGCGTTCTTCCCACACAGCGGCGTTGACCCGATCCTGATGCGATTGGGCTTCGTAACGTTCCATAAAACTAATCGTTTCGCCGACAGCCCGGTCAATCTGCGTTAAAAAGGAGTTCTTTGTTTCGTTGTCCAGCGGAGATTGTTCGACCCGGTGTCTGGCTTTTTCCAGAATCTCCAGACCGGCTTGCGGTTTCCGCTGTTCGCGGCTCATTTTTTGTGCATCGGCAATTTGCTGCATAATTTCCGAAGAAATTTGCGAAACGACGGCTTGCTGATTCCGAATATGCTGATCGACCAGCGGCACATTCCGGTTCGGAACCGGCATAGGCATTGGAATCGGCGGTGCTAATGCCGGTACGGTATTGGCACTGGTTTGTAAAATGTCGGACGGTTGAATTGTTGGTTGACCAGCCGGTTGTCCTGCCGGCGGATTTTGCGGCGGGTTTGCCGGATTTGCCGGTATGCCGCGCCGGATGGCGGCAATTTCTGCGAGAAGCCGGCTGGGAGAGTTTCCTGCCGGAAAAACATTTTCCGGTAATTGATGACCGGCTGCGGTTTGGGCAAGCCGCTCGGCTTGTTCAATTTGTCCGGTATTCAGGGCTTCGCGGGCTTGTCCCAGTGTCCGAATGGCCTGATTGAGATGTTCTTGAGCGGCTTGGGATAAGGGTGCCGGCTGATTCCGTACCGGAACCGGCGCGTTCAGCGTTTGCACCCGGCGGGCATCTTCAATACGCCGGAACATCGAAGCGGGATCAAGACCGCTCTCTTTTTCCGGCTGCGTGTATTGTGTTTGCTGCCGGGCTGCTTCTTGGGTCAATTGTAAAGCCAGTTGCAGTTCTCCGCGGCGAACCATTGTATCGGCTTGGATCAGATGGAGCAGGGCATATTCGCGGCGGAACGTTTCCGATTCGCCCTGTGTTTTGAACATTTCCATTGTCCGGTTATGCCGTTGAATCAGACCGAGGACTAATTCCGGTCGGTCTTCATTTTGGGCGAAAGAAAGACGGAGGGCTTGCACTTCATCGACAAGGCGTTGAGCGGCGGCAATGTCGCGGACGGCAACGGCTTGCCGGGCTTGGTGCAGTTTACGAAAGGCATCTTGTTTGGCTTGATCGTGCCGGACTTGATTCGCATCGGCGTTGAGCGGCGGTGCGGCGGGGGCTGTCGGGGCGGGCGCGATGGTACGCACAGCAGGCGCGGGGGCAACCGGCGGAGCGGGCGAAGGAACGGTTTGCGCAGGAAGAGCGGGGCAAAAATACAATGCGGCGGACAATACTGCCGCAAGCCCCCATTCGGCAGCAAAATAGTCCTGATTTGAATTTGATACCGTTTTCAATGCTCTTTCTCCTTAATTTTTCGTGGGTTTCCTGTTCCGGCAGGATGAATTGCCGGCGGCGGCAACGCCGTCCAAAATGCGGACAATGTTATTGACCATGCAGCCGGCAACGCCGTTGAGAAAACACTACGGGTCTTTTCCTATAAATCGAAAGTTTTCTGCCGTCTCATTAGAAAAAATAGTGATAATCATTAAAAACGGGCTATCCGGCAATGCCGCTGCGTCTGAAATCCCCTCTTGAATCGCCGCCGGTAAAAGAGTAGAATACCCGTCAGAATAGATTGTGTCTGTTGCATGACAGTTTTTTTGCAGACGAGGAGGGATTGTTTCTGTGCATGTTGCCGTTTCGACATCTTGTATGCCTGATGAAACGCTTTCGGAAATTTTCGAAAGATTCATCGACATGGAATACTCTCACATAGAACTGGTCATTGGTGCGGGAAGTGCGATTCAGCCGGATAAGATTGCGGCTCAACACGATTCTATCGTCTATCTTTGCCGGACTTCGCGTCAGGTTACGCCCGTGGCGATTTATTTTGATTTGGAACCGGAGACCTCCGGTTTTATCGAAATGTTTACGGATGCCTGTAAATTAGCGAAGGCGTGCAAAATTGTGGTGGTGTCGGTTCGTGCTTCGGTTCACGGGACTCCGTTTAATGAAGAAATTGACCGTCTCCGCGAATTGACGCAAATTGCCTTGTTTTACGGCGTTGTTGTGGGAGTGGTCACGGAGGCGGGGCGGTTGACGGATACGCCGGAAACAGTCGGCAGTATTTGCAAGACCGTGAAAGGATTGGGAGTGACGCTGGATCCGAGTCATTATATTTACAATTTGCCGAAGCCGAAGGACTTTGAAACAATCCTGCCGTATGTTTTGCATGTCCGTCTCCGGGACACAACAGAGAAACAATTTCAGGCAAAGGTTGGACAGGGAGACGTGGAATTCGGACGTATTGTGATTCAGTTAAACAAAGCCGATTACCGCGGAGCGTTGTGTGTTGCGCTCGAACCTGCCGTGTCTGTGGATACTTTGGCGGAACTGCGGAAAATCCGTCTTCTGCTGGAAAGTTTATTGTAGGATTTTATCGTATCATTTCCCGGCAATGTTCTAAAACAGCGGTCTTGCCGGTTTTCCAAAACGGCACGGATGCACAACATCGTTGCCGGCTTGACAATAAATGACAGGTTCTTCGGCTGCCGTTGCTTAATCCAATAAAATACAGAACACTGCCGAAGAAAGGGAAATGAAGGCAAACGCATACGGGCTTTTGGAAATACACTCGCAGCGTATCGCTCAAACCGCATCATCCTCATCCCTCGCCACACGCAGCACTTCTTCAATGGTCGTCAACCCTCTCGCGACTTTTCGTATACCGTCCATAAACAACGTACTCATTCCTTCGGCTTTTGCCGCCCGCCGTATTTCTACCGTACTGGCCTGCTGGAACGTCATCTCCCTGATTTTTGCGGACATCATCATCAATTCAAAAACCGCCATTCGTCCGCGGTAACCGGATTTGTTGCAACTGCCGCAGCCGGCTCCTTTCATAAACGTTGCTTTTGCCGCTTCTTCCGGTGTCATCTTTGCTTCTTCCAATTCCGCCGCCGAAGGAATATACGGTTTTTTGCATTTCTTACAAATCGTGCGCACAAGCCGCTGCGCCATAATCCCGATCACCGAACTCGACACCAAATACGGCGGCACTCCCATATCCACAAGCCGGGTGATTGCTCCCGGTGCATCGTTGGTATGCAGCGTGCTGAAAACCAAGTGTCCGGTAAGCGATGCCTGAATACCCATCTGGGCGGTTTCCAAATCCCGCATTTCGCCGACTAAAATGATGTTCGGTGCCTGCCGGAGCATCGCACGGATAACTCTTGCAAAATCCAAACCGATGGAGTGTTTGATTTCCACCTGATTGATGCCCGGAAGATAGTATTCCACCGGATCTTCCGCCGTAATGATTTTGCGCGTCGGCGTGTTCAGATCGTTGAGAGCCGCATAAAGCGAAGTGGTCTTGCCCGATCCGGTCGGACCGGTCACGAGAATAATTCCGTTCGGACGCTTAATCAGCGATGTAAATTTCTTGAAATCGCTCTCGGCAAAACCGAGTTGCATTAAACTGACCCGGATATTGTCTTTGTCGAGAATCCGCATCACCACGGATTGCCCGTGATTGGTCGGAATGACGCTAACACGGAGGTCAAGTTCCTTATCGCCGAGTGACAATTTGATGCGTCCATCCTGTGTCCGCCGCCGCTCGGCAACGTCCAGCCGGGACATAATTTTGAACCGGGAAAGCAGCGATCCTTGCAGACGTTTCGGCACGGTGTCGCGCTCGACAAGCACGCCGTCAATACGGTAGCGTACCCGGACGCGGTCTTCAAACGGTTCGATATGAATATCGGAGGCACGCAGTTGAACGGCTTCTTCAATGATCAGATTGGCAAGCCGGACAATCGGTGCATCGCTGTCGGCGACATTGGACGCACCGCCGCCGATGGCATCGGTGGCCGTGAAGTCGATTTGCGTATCGGTCATTTCCTGAATCAGCGAGTCCGCACTTTCGCCGATATTCTGCGTGTAATGCCGGCTGATGGCTTCCAAAATGAGTTCCGGCGATGCCAGTACCGGTTCAATAGGGCGGTTCAGGATAAAGCGGAGTTTGTCGAGTGTTTCAATGTCATTGGGATCGCTCATAATGATTTTGAGCGTATCGCCGTCCGTTTGGTAGGGCAGAATCCGGTTTTCGCGGGCAACGGACTCCGGGACAAGTTCGACAATGGCGGGAGGGATGGCGATGCCTTTGATGTCGACAAATTCTCTTCCGTACTCTTCGGCAATGGATCGGGCAACGTCTTCACTGCTGACGTAACCGAGTTTGATCAGGGCTTCGGCAACTTTGATATTGGTTGCCTGTGCCATTTCATTGGCTTCGCCGATTTGTGCGGCACTGACTTTGCCTTTCCGCTGCAATAGTTCGAGAAAATTTGCTCTTTTTGCCATTTGCTGCCGCAATTCTTTGTGAATGAATAACTGACGATTGAAAACCGGTCATTATGCTGAAGAGTTATGCCGTGTATGGTTGAACTCTTCTTTTCAGGATTGCTGATTATCTGTGATCCGCCGGCAATGATCAATTCCCCCCTCCCGCGTTTTCGGCAAGTTTTTTGTATCCCGAAAAAGGAAACGGGGCGTTGCAGACACAAAAAAATGAAATTACGGAAAGCGGCATGACAACATGGGAGATAAAAATGGTACAATAAGGGGCATTGCGGACGAAATTTGATATTGTGCCGACTTAACTTTTCCCTGTATTGTGAAACAATGTTATCTGACCGCCGAACTCTGCATACTGTTAGTGAAGCCCGGCCGCCTTTTTACATCGGTGTCGATGTCGGCGGTACAAGCATTAAACTCGGACTTGTCGATGATTTCGGGAATCCCATCGACATCGGCGAAACGGATGCCGAGGGGAACCGTAAAAACGTTACTGTCATCAAAACCGAATCCGATCCGCGTACCGCTGCCGTTTTGATGGCGGAAACTGTCTCCGTCCTGCTCAAACGGCTGAACATTGCGAAACAGGATTTCGGCGGCATCGGTCTCGGTCTTCCCTGCACGATGGACAAGACCACCGGTAAACTCCGCCGTCCGCCGAATTTACCGACTTGGGCGGACTTCCCGATGAGCGATGAATTGTCCAAATTGACCGCCCTGCCCGTGACGTTCTGCAACGATGCCAACGCCGCTGCTTACGGAGAATACTGGGTTGGTTCTGCAAGCGGGCAGACAAGTTTAGCCTTGCTGACGCTTGGCACAGGCATCGGCACCGGCATTATTATCGGCGGCAAAACGGTGGACGGAGCCATCGGCTACGGCGGCGAGTGCGGGCATATGATTATTGATTCGGCGGACGATGCCTTGCTTTGCGGCTGCGGACAGCGGGGGCATTTGGAAGCGTATTGCAGTGCGACAGGAGTTGCCAAACGGACGATGCATGCCGTTATGCGCCGTCCTTCGTCTATCCAGCCGAAAATTACGCCGGAAACCCGGCTTTCTGATATTCCGAAAATTGTTTATTTTGAAGCGGAGGGCGGTGACGAATTGGCGATGGAAATCGTGATGGATACTGCAAAATATCTTGCCATCGGTATTGTTTCGCTGCTGCACACGATTGATCCGGCATGTATTCTGCTTGGCGGGGCGATGACGTTCGGCGGGAAAAAATCGCCGCTTGGGCAGCGGTTTCTGACACAAGTTTTCCGCGAGGTGAAAAACCGGACTTTTCCGGCGATTGCGGAGAATGTTCAGATTGATTTTGCCGTTCTTGGTTCCGATGCCGGCTACATTGGTGCGGCCGGAATGATGCGGTCGGAAGTCAAAAAATAATCCCCGAATTGTTCGATTTGTTCGTCTGTTTGAATGGTGCCGTTTTCGTAAAACCGGCGGTACCATTCTGCTGTTTTTTCGAGGGCTTCCGAAAAAGACCAAACCGGTTTCCATCCGAGCCGCTGCCGGGCTTTACCGGAATCAAGCATCAAAACGGCGGTTTCTTTGCCGTTTTCCGGTTCGGTCTTCCAATGGACTTTATTCCAATGGCGTTTGAGCAATTGAGCGATTTGTTTTACCGGCAGGTTTTCATTCCTGCTCTCTTGTGCATCGGGACCGAAGTTCCACGCTTCGGCAAATTCTTTTTTTCCTTCCAGCAGTTTCGCTCCGAGCCGGAGATAGCCGCTGATCGGATTCAAGACGTGCTGCCAGGGGCGTACTGCGTCCGGCATGCGGAGAATTGCCGGAGGTCCGCCGGCAGCAGAGCGGATCAAATCCGGCACTAACCGGTCTTTTGCCCAATCGCCGCCGCCGATGACGTTGCCTGACCGGCATGAAGCCATGAGAAAATGTCCGCTGCCGAAAGCATGTCTGTAACTTTCTGTAACAATTTCTGCACACGCTTTTGACGCACTGTACGGATCGCCGCCGCCAAGCGGATCGGTTTCCATGTGCGGCGTGAATGATTGTTGTTCGGTATTATTTTTGTAACATTTATCAGAAGTGATGATAAGCACTGCCCGCACAGAAGGCGTTTGCCGGCACGCTTCCAGTACATTGACCGTCCCTGTCACATTTGCCGCAAATGTTTCTGCCGGTTTCTGAAAAGAGAGACGGACAAGCGACTGTGCCGCAAGGTGGAAAACGATTTCCGGCTTAAATTGCTGCATGGTCTTCCGCAGTTGATCAAAATCCGTCACATCGCCGCGGACATCCTGAATCGGTATTTTTTGCAGCAAAAAATGGCTTGGCGATGACGGTATGTCCAGCGAATAACCGCACAGTTTACTCCCTAATTTTGCCAGCAGCGGTGCAAGCCACGATCCCTTAAAACCGGTATGCCCGGTAATCAATACTGCACAATTTTTGTACATAAATACTGTTTTAATTGCAAATCACTGTTCTATGGAGTATTCCATGCCGCCGCGGAAACAGAGCCGATCGCCTGTGTTTCCATCATACGGCAACTTCTAATAATCGGTAAATTTATCAAAAAATATGCAATCGTGGGGGAACCTCCGTGTTCTGTCCTGCGGTTTTGCTGGACAATTTCCGCCGGCACGGCAGAACATTCCCGCTCTGCATTACTCTGCCTGACTTCCGTACCGTTAAATAACGACGGATGCTGCGGTCTCAATTCTGCGGCAAATGGCCGATCCTTTCAAAAAAACAAAAGCCCCCTGTTGTACTATTCCCCAAACCGGATAAAATAAAACATCACAATCAGCGTACGTCAGCAATTCATAAGCCGTCATTAAACGGATGAAAATCCATGGAATCATTTGCAGTTTGAGTTATTAGACACAACACACCGATACGATGAAACTAACCTCCTTTATCCGTCTTGCCGCCTTCGGATTAAGCAGTATCGTTTTCCGCCGGAAAAAGGCAATTTTAGGGACAATTATTGTAACAGACAAGTGCAATTTACACTGCAAGCATTGTTCCTTTAATAATGTTACAGAAATAATTTATCCGTATCAACAAATCAAATCCGAAATGGAAATGCTTTATAAACAAGGAATACGGATTCTGTTCTTTTGCGGCGGAATACGCTTTGGTGTTCGGCGGCAACATAAAAGTTATTGCCGAAATGCTGCGGACATATCTAAAATATATTTAATAATACAATAATACACATGGGATTTTTTACTTCGGCATTCAGAATATGGCTGACAAGAACATGGAAGCCGTTTGAGTTTACCAAATCGGCAGATACTGCATTTTTGTATCAAAATACAGAAAAATTAGGATTGTATGTTCATATTCCGTTTTGCCGGACGCTCTGCAACTTTTGTCCGTATTGCAAAACCGTATTTGAGCAGGAATCGGTCAATCAGTATGTCGAAGCATTGCTCAGAGAAATTGATATGACCGGAAGAATGTTAAACGGCGAAAAACAGTCGTGTACCTCGCTTTATTTCGGCGGCGGCAGTCCGGCACTTCTTGCCGGAGACATCGGTAAAATCATTGACCGGCTGCGCCGTTTTTTTATCATTTCGGATGGCATCGGAATCGAACTGCATCCGAATGATGTTACAGAAAAGAATCTTTTCACTCTTAAACAAGCCGGTGTTACAAAAATCAGCATTGGTATTCAATCGTTCCAGAAACCGTATCTTGAAATGTTAGGACGCAAGCCGGACGATTTCCATTCTCTGTTTTCTGCTCTTGCAAAAATATCCTTTGAAACCGTGTCGATGGATTTCATTTTTGCACTGCCGAATCAATCGCTGGAAACACTGACAGCAGATATTGAAACGGCGTTTAGTAACGGAGCCAATCATATTGCCGTTTATCCGTTCATTGATTTTACTTTTACCGGCCGCAAGTTTATGAAAATGCGGGAACGGGAGAAAAAACGTTTATTGTATCAATTTGTCAATTACTGTCATACAAAAGGATATGTCCGCGATTCCATCTGGACATTTTCTAAAACAGGAATGTCTCAATATTCTTCAATGACACGCGAAAATTTTCTCGGTTTCGGCTGTTCGGCAACGTCGCTGTTAAAAGACCGGTTCCGCATTAACACGTTTGATGTACAGTCCTATATTGACCGGTTAAACAGCGGACAGTTTCCCGCAGCGTTAACATTACAATTTACACATCGCCAGCGGATGGTTTATTATCTGTTTTGGACTGCGTATTCAATGCGGGTGAACCGCAGCGATTTTTACCGGTTTTTTTCGGAACATCTTGAAACATGTTACGGATGGGAGTTATTGCTTGCGAGATTTTTCGGATTCATCCGCAAAGAAAAAGATGATTATGTTATCACAACACGCGGCAGTTATTATTATCATTATTTTGAACACTTCTACACGCTTGCTTACATTGACCGAATGTGGAATATCATGCGGAATGAAGCGTTCCCGGAGAATTTAATCATCCGATAATAAACGCCTATCTGCGGTCAAACAGCGTACATCAGGAACGGTGGACGAGAAACTTACCGCCCTGAAGCAAGAAAACGGAAAAGACAACATCAACCGTTTTCACGTGTAATCAGTGTGCCGATGCGTTCACCCCGCAACGCCCTTTCAAGATTTCCGGCTGTACGGAAATTAAATATCATCACCGGCATATTGTGTTCCCCGCACTTGGCAATCGACTCCTGATCCATGATCCGCAGCCGCTGCTGCTGGACGGCTTCGTAAGTCAGTTCGGGGTATAAAACGGCATGCGGATTTTTTTCGGGATCGTCGCTGTATACTCCGTTTACTTTGGTCGCTTTCAGAAGAACGTCCGCATTGAGTTCAAGCGCACGCTGGGCAGCGGCAGTATCGGTCGTTACAAAAGGACTGCCTGTTCCCCCTGCCAGCAGAATAATCCGCCCTTTTTCCAAATGACGGACAGCACGCCGCCGAAGGTACGGCTCGGCAACAACATCCATCGAAAACGCTGTCATCAGACGGGTCGGATGTCCGACACTTTCAATGGCTTCCTGCAAGGCGAGTCCGTTAAGAACCGTTGCCAGCATCCCCATATAATGGGCGGTTGCTTCCTGAATAGAAGTGTTCGCGGCTTTGAATTGCGCCCCGCGCAGAATATTCCCGCCTCCCATCACAATGGCGATTTGAACGCCTTCCTGTGCGGCTTTAGCCACCTGTTCGGCAAGGTGAATCACGGAAGACATCTCAATGCCGCGTTCTTTCGGCGGACAAAAACACTCTCCCGATACTTTCAGTAATACCCGTCGCTTTTTTTGATCGTTCATCGTTCTTTTCCTTGTGCTTTCTTCTCTTCTTCAAGGGCTTTTTGGATGTCCGGCGGGAGTTTATAACTGGAACGGTCGCCGTCTTTATAACTTTTTGTCGATTCGATCTGTTTCAATGAAAGTCCTGTAACATGGGAAAAATCAGTACTGGCAATGATCGCGTCCGTAAAATCAGCCCCCGTTACATCCGTATTTTCTTGGAATACAACCATCCCTAAATTGAAACGGGAAAAATCGGCTTTCCGAAAATCTATGCCGGAAAACACACATCCATTCAGATTGCGGGTCTTGTAGTTTTTCGTCTGCTTAATCTGTTCGAATGTTATCTGCTTGACCGGGTGTTTCGGTGTCCATACAGGTTCAACGACAGGAAAATGAATACGTGTGATAACCGCATCGGTGAAAATGGCATTTTCAAAATCACAATTTTTCATTGTGGAATGGCGTAAATCGGCTCCCGAAAAATCGCATCCTTTGAGATCACAGTTATACCATTGTGTATAGATAAACTTCGTCTTTGAAAAATTGATTACTGATAAATCCATGTTCCAGAACTCGCACATCGAAATATCTTTATTTTTGTAATTGGCGGTAAGCATCAAATCTTTGCCTTTAATTTTAAGAGAACAGTTTTTTATGAACAGAGCATCCTGAAAATCGCAGTCCTTTGCCGAGATGCAGGTATCCAGAAATTTTGTCCTCTTAAACGAACATCCGTTATAGTATACTCCCTGAGCCATAACACGATGGTTGTCCGGTATGGAAAAATGATCGCCTTTAACATTATTACATATCGGCTCAAAATGACCAAGCAGTGAATCGTCAAAATTGACGTTTTTAATCGTCGGGTAATACACGGTGTCTCCTGTATGAGGAATAGAAACAAAAGGCAGAATCTTACCGTTTACTTTTGCACCGGGGGAAATGTCATAAATATCATCCCCCCACCGCATGACATTAATGATGTCCCCGCTGCTGACTTCATCATATGCCTCGGAAAATAAATATCCTGTTCCGGCGCACAACGCCAATGCCATGAACAGTACCGCAAACCATGACCACAAAGAGACGCTCTTGCTATTGTTTTGCATGGCACTTGTTTCCGATTTCGAAACAGAATTTTCCGTGTCGGCAGGCGGCGGACCAAACTGAATGTTCTTCAAGACAACGCCGTTCCCCCAATGGGACTGCGTGTTATCTATCGTGCTGTTGTTTTCGTTGATGTTTGTCATTCTCATTTCTCCTTTTGTGCGTCTTTCTGTTTTTGTTCTTTTTCGAGGGCTTTTTTGATGTCCGGCGGGAGAACGATGTCAGAATTGGACAACCTGCCGTCTGTATAGTTGCGTGTCTTCTTGATTTGATCCCATGTCAGTCCTGTCGGATTATCTATCTGGCACGGATCAAGATGCCGTTCAAAGAGTGTCTCACTGAACAGCGCACCGGTAAAATCACATCCGTTCATCGTGACAGATTTAAATTGGGTACGGCAAAACCTTGCATTTTTGAATGAACAACCGTCAAACACGAAACCGGTAATGACCGCATCGTCAAAATCACATCCGTCAAAAATGTGCTGTGAGATCGAGGAATAGGTAGAGTAGACAGTATCGGCGTGTAGCGTTCCGTCAAATCGAAGACCGCTGTAATTTTTCCCTTTTGTCATGTTTCCAAATAATGCAACCCACGGAGGGTCGTATTGAACCACATATTCCGGGTAATGGATAATTGTTTTAGCGCGATCTGGGTTCTCTTTGTCCATTGAGGATACAACAAATTCCTTCTGTATCCGTATCACACGTGTTTCGACAACGTGTTTGTCGCCATACATAATTTT
>JAIRPZ010000154.1 GCA_031256755.1 Planctomycetaceae bacterium | reverse complement strand
TTGCCGTCCCGGCGTACCGTCAATATTGTTGTCATTCTTACCTCTGAACACACGGAAAACATCATTGTACCACAAACCGCTGCCCGGCGTATACTCCCTCATCAATCAACTTCGCTGCCTACGTCCCCTGCAAAGTCCTAAAACTCACAAATATTAGGCAATTTAGGAAGGTGTTTTCACTGCCTTTTACGGCAAAAAAACGACTTTGCAGGGGACGTAACTTCGCTGCCGGATACGTTGCTTTTTACCGGAAAATGTGTAAAATGCCCGAAACGTTTCACTTGGGAACGTTTCATTTTGCAGCGTTTCACGTTACATTTTTTTCAATGAGCCGAATCAGCGAATGGGTCAGCGGACGCGTGTTCCGTTTTGTTCACGGAAATAACCTCGTCTATAACACATGTTGGGAAGACCCCCGAATCGATAAGCAGGTCTTAAACCTGAAACCGGACGACAATCTTCTGGTCATCACGTCAGCGGGCTGCAATGCGCTGTCCTACGCCCTGACCGGTTTGCAGCACGTCTATGCCGTCGACATGAATCCCCGGCAAAACGCACTGCTCGAATTAAAAATGTCCGGCATCCGCAACCTTGACTACGAAACGTTCTTTCAACTTTTCGGCAACGGACGGCTTACCGGCGTAAAAAGCATCTATCAATCCAAATTGCGAGGCGATCTGTCGCCATGGTCACAAAAGTTCTGGGACAGGAAAATCAAAAAGTATTTTGACGGACGGCGGCGCAGTTTCTATTTCTGCGGCACAACCGGCATGTTTGCCAGAGTGATCAATCAAATCGTCGACCGGTCGCGAATGCGGACTGATGTTCACGATATGCTCAACGCCAAAACGCTGGAAGAACAACGGACAATTTGGGAACCGCTGCGGCGGAAATTATGGAGCCGCCGCGTGAAATTTCTGATGAACAGAGATACGACTCTTTCGCTGCTCGGCGTTCCGCGGGCGCAGCGGAAACAGATCGAAACACAGTATGACGGCGGCGTGGTGAAATTCATTCAGGATTGTCTTGATTCCGTTTTCGGGACGCTGCCGATACAGGACAATTATTTCTGGCGGCTTTATGCAACCGGCAGTTATACGCCGAGTTGCTGTCCCGAATATCTGGAACATGAAAACTTCAGCAAATTAAAGGGAGGACTGGTCAATCGGGTTTCGGCTCACACGGATACGGTGGAGGGCTTTTTGCGGAAACATGACGGCAGGATTTCCCGGTTTGTGCTGCTCGATCACATGGATTGGCTTTCGTATCATCTTTACGATGCATTGGTTTCGGAGTGGGATGCCATTTTGCAGAAGGCGGCGGCGGAGACCCGGATTTTGTGGCGGAGCGGCGGACTGCGGACGGACTACATTGACACCGTGCCGGTTAATTTTCATGGACAAAAGACAACGCTGAAAGAAATTTTGATGTTTGATACCGCCAAAGCGGCGGAATTGCATAAACTTGACCGCGTCCACACCTACGGCAGTTTCACCATTGCCGATTTGAAAAACGGATAATGTTCAGGGACTTGACAAGCGGAAGGCGGTATGCTAAACTACCCGCCGGTAGTGGAAATTTCGTCAATAAAGCTTTACTCTCACGTTGAAAAATCATGTCTCTGAATGTCAAAAATCGTGATTGGCAGCCCATTAGTACGCCGTTTGAACCTGCCGGATATGCTGGCGAAATCAATCTGCTCGATCCCGATGACTCCTATTTTGACGGCAATACCGCCGTCAAACTCCCTTATGATAGCAATCTGGACGTTTCCGGCGGTTTACCGTAACCGCTCTTATCAAAATTGATCCCGATGCTCTCGGCGATGATATTGTGAACCGCTATATCTACTGCCACAATGACCAAACTGGCAACAGGGAACTCTTTTTGTGTATCCGGCGGTCGTATGATTCTACCGGACGTATGTTTCACGCCTTCCAATTCGGTGTTTGGAAAGATCAGGAAAATCATTTGGTCGAAGCCGAAATTAACAAGGAAACCGATCTTGACCGGTGGATCACGCTGACGGGCATTTATGATCCGAATGCGGGCAGCGGTCAGTGTTTTCAGTTGGCAGTGGACGGCAGCGAACCGGTGATGGCAGGAGATCCGTGTGAAGTGCATCCGATTAACGGAGGGGAAATGCTCGTCGGGGCGCACGATACAATCAGCAATGATCCGTCTTTGTACCGTATGTTTAAGGGGTACATTGCGTTCGTTGCGTTCTATGCTGTTGCCGTGGCCGATAACGGGCAAGCGAAAGTTACGTTCAGTGCGGACAACGATAACAACGGCTACATTCATTCCGAGAAGAAAAATGATACCGCTGCCGTGTATGAGTGGAATTTGAAAGAATGTGCCAGACGGCTGACCTATTTCAATCCGGCTAAATTTCCGAGCAACCTGATCATCAGCATACCGGCAGATTACCGCAAGGCGTATCTGCGTATCCGCAACGGCGGTCAAAACTGGGAGAATTGGAAATACAAATTTAATGTTACCGGTGACAATAACAGTGTCATCGCAATTCGGAGAGATGTCGGTACTGTACTGATTAA
>JAIRPZ010000130.1 GCA_031256755.1 Planctomycetaceae bacterium | reverse complement strand
CGTCGAGGTCGAAATCGGCTCCTTCGGTTTCGCGGGCTTTCCAGCCGAGTGCAACACGGACATTTTTCAGTCCTGCTTCGAGGGCGACATTTTGACCTTTGGAGAGTGAAACAGCCATTTGAGTACGATAGGACAGAGGAAAAAATCCTCTTATTTTCAGGGACATAAACACACCATTAGTATTTTACGGAAACGTTTGCCTCATGCAAGAGGGACAGGCGGCGGGCTGCTGCCGTTGAAAAAGTATGACCGGTACCTATCAAGGGGAGGTTTTATTGAATGTCTTGATGCCAAGATCAATGACGTTCAGATCGATAATCTGTCCCTGCCGCAACCGCTGAAATCCACATTGATAACCGGCAAAAGGATCAGCAGCCGCAGTCCGATAGCGCAAACGGACTGAAAGAAGAACGCTCCAATTCCTCGCCGGAAAACAGGATCGTCTCGTCAATCGCATAACCGTTTGCCGCCCGTTTTAACCTTGCCCGATAAGCCGCATACCGCCGAATCACTTCCGTCATCTGTTCCGCACGGTCGGTCTCCGGTATGCCTCGCATCGGTGCCGCTGCCGATTCAACCGCCGCCGCCCAGCCGGCTGTCCAGCCGGCTTCCGCCAGCCAAACCGCCGCCCTGCTCCGATCAAAATGAGAAAGCGATGCCAGCATGTCCCGGACCGGCAAATATTCCTCAATCGCCGTAATACGCCCCTGTTCTTTCAGCACTTTGCCAAGAAAACATTGCAGCCGGTACCGCGTCATCGGTATTTTAATCACCGCCGCAGCGGCTTCACTCCGCTCCAAAAGCGATGCTCCGGCTTCTTTCCCGATATTCATGCCGATGATCCGCGAAGCAATCGAAAGCATTTCGGCTTCGTCCTGCTTCTCCGCAACGATATTTATCGTTTCAATAATCTCTTTTGCCTTTTCATAGTTCCGCAGCGCGTTATAACACCATGCACGGCGAAGCGGATGAGCAATTTTATCCGCAAAGTTCTCCGCTTCGGAAAGACAATGCGCCGCAAGATCGTAAAATGCCCAATCACGGTAGATTTCATCAGTAAAAGACGCAGAAAAAGAAACGGCTTTCTGCTGCTCTTCCTGCCAGCCGGGCAGACATTGATATTGCTGTATGATGCTTATCATCCTGTGAAAGAAGTGATACCGCTGTTCTTCGGATTCAAACGGCTGTTTCGCCGTATTGATTAACTTCCACGCAGCCGCATTGTTTTTCTTTTGTCTTGCCGATGTCTCTTTTAACGGCGGACTCGGCTGCATACTGCCATTCTCTTCCAGCATATTCATGGCTAACCGGCCGGCAAGGAAAGCCGTTTGCGGACGGCTTTCAAGCAAGTTGACCAACGCCGCTATTCTTTCTAACGGCAGCGGCTGCCAGTTTATCAGAAGCAGAACGGTGCGGCACTCGTCCGGCACAGTTATTTTGCGGAGTGTTTGGAAAGCATCGTCAAATTCTTCGTTAGCCGTCTGCAACCGGGCAATTTCGCCGAACAACTTGGACTGCGATCGGGAATCCGTTAACTTGTCGGCGGCAAGAAGTGCCGCTGAAACCGGAGAGGTTGTATCGCGAATGTCCGCCATAATGAGTATGAGTAAAACCGTTAATAATAGGTCGTGCCGTCAACTTACGGATTGATTAAAAAATCCTGAAAAAATAATACGCTGCGGCAGTTAATCCAACAAAATTATAGCACAGCCCGAATTTTTAGGCTGCCGGCGGAAAGAAAAACGAAAGTCCGCCCGCTTGCCAATCGACTGCCGTCCGGTTAAAATACCGCCGTACACAGTACAAATGGCTGTTCACTTTTTACCTAATTTTTGGAGAATCCAGAATGTCCGCATTTCCTGAAGTCAAAAAAACCGTCCAATACGAAGGACCGCAATCGAGCAATCCGCTCGCTTTCCGCTTTTACAATCCCGATGAAAAAATCGAGGGCAAAACGATGAAAGATCATCTCCGTTTCAGTGCCGCCTATTGGCACACAATGCGGGGAAGCGGTTCCGATCCCTTCGGTCCCGGTACGATGATTCGTCCCTGGGAAGGAAAAGACACCGTTGCCAACGCTCAAAAACGGGCAAAGGTCTTTTTTGAATTCCTCGAAAAAACCCAAATGCCCTTTTACGCTTTTCACGATCGGGACATTGCCCCCGAAGGCGCATCGCTCAAAGAATCTAACGAAAATCTTGACGCTGTTGTCAAAGTCCTGAAAGAAGAACAGCAGCGCACCGGCGTGAAACTCCTTTGGGGAACCGCCAATCTTTTCGGCAATCCCCGGTTTATGCATGGTGCCGCAACCAGTTGTAATGCCGATGCTTTCGCTTTCGGAGCCGCACAAGTCAAAAAAGCACTGGAAATCACGAAAGAACTCGGCGGAAACGGCTACGTCTTTTGGGGCGGGCGGGAAGGATACCAATGTCTCTGGAATACCGATATGAAACGGGAAGTCGATCATCTCGCCGCTTTCATGCACATGGCGGTCGATTATGCCAAAGAGATCGGTTTCAAAGGACAATTCTACTTCGAGCCGAAACCGAAAGAACCGACAAAACATCAGTACGATTTCGATTCGGCAGCGTGCATCAATTTTCTCCGCGCCTACGGTTTGGAAAAGCACGTGAAGATGAACATTGAAACGAACCACGCCACGCTTGCGGGACATTCGGTCGAACACGAATTGGATTATGCGGGCAGTCAGGGCTTTTTGGGATCGGTTGATGCCAATACCGGCGATTTGCTGCTCGGCTGGGATACGGATCAGTTTCCGACCAATGTTTACGAAACGGTCAAGATGATGCTGATCATCTTAAAGTACGGCGGTTTTACGACAGGCGGTCTTAATTTTGATGCGAAAGTCCGCCGTGAAAGTTTCGAGCCGATTGATCTGTTCTACGCCCATATCGGCGGAATGGATGCGTTTGCGCTTGGTTTGAAGATCGCTGCCGAAATGCGGAAGACCGGCGAAATCGCCAAAATGGTGAAAGACCGTTACGCTTCGTGGGATGAAGGCATCGGTGCCGAAATTGAAAAGGGCAAGCATAATTTTAAGACGCTGGAAAAGTACATGCTGCAAAAGGGGGAAATAACGCCGAATCAGTCCGGCAGACAGGAACTTTTCGAGAACATTGTCAACCGGTATCTGTTCAAGTAAACCGGAGTCCTTGCCGCAGGGCGTATTGTTAATGGATAATTCATAATTGAAAATTGATAATTAAAAAAAGAGGGCGGCGGGCGAATGTCTCCGCTCTCTCCATTACGTCTGCCCGGCAAAGCCCGGATTATCTTCCCGCAGTACCGCAAGTCCGACCTGCGGGTTTTGCCAATTTTCAAGTTGCATTGTACCGGAACCGGCACAATAGACCGCGTAAATTTCTTCCGGCGAAAGTTCATTCAATTCCTCAATCCAATGACAAAACGTCATCGGGCTGTCCACTTCGCCGTCCGGTGTCAAACCGGCAATGCCGACATTAGTTTCGATTCTCTTGTTTTCATCGTAATCCTTATAAGTGTAACGAATAAGGTAAAGCGTCCGTTTGTCCTGCACCGGCCGCCAATACAATTCGCGTGAGTCGATAACCGTCAGTTCATCAGGAATTGCCCCGTATTCGGCCGGATAGGCAAGCCAAGATGCCAATTCGGTCAATGCCTTAAATTCCGGTGTTTGTGTTTCCGGCGGAATATCAGCCGCTAACCCTAAATCATCAAGAAACTTTGCGGCTTTCCAAGAAGTTCGGACATCTTTCGCCAGAGCAATCTCTGCGGATATTCCCAAAGAGATAACGGATATGCCGAAAGCAAACCATACAACTATCGCTATCCGCCGCAGCCATTCCAAGAGACCTGCCGGTCTATTTCAAGCCGTTCCGGTATTGGTCAAACGCTTCGCCAGCCATACGTTTCCCCCAAATCGTCGGATACTGCCCCGTAATGCACGCCCGGCAAAGATTGTCCGGCGGCAAACCAATCGCCCTCGCCACAGAATCAATCGGTAAATACCGGAGCGAATCCGCTCCCAAATCCGCCGCCATCCGGTTCTCCGTTTCCCGCGTGATTTGCCATTCAACAGGAGACGCAGGTTCACCGCCTGTACCGCTGCCGGCATGCATATACGGCGGCACAAACAATTCTGTATACGTAGACATATCAATTCCGTAAAAGCACGGTCCGATGATCGGCGGACACGCTGCCCTGACATGAATTTCTTTCACATGTCCCAATGCCCTGATCCGTTGCAGCAAAACACGCATAGTGGTACTGCGGACAATGGAATCTTCAACAAGAAAAACTTTTTTGCCCTCCAGAATATCCCGGAGCGGCGTGTATTTTGTTTCCGCTTTTTTCCACCGGTGTTCCCCCCCTTCAATAAATGTTCTGCCGCTGTACCGGTTACGGATTAACCCTTCCATACTCGGTATTTTCAGCGAGAACGCCATCGAGTCGGCAGCGGCTTTACTGGTATCAGGAACCGGCACAACAATCGTGTCTTTGTCAATGCGGACATCGCCGAGGGCTAATTCCTGACGGGCAAGTTCCGCGCCGAGATTTTTTCGGGCAAGATACACACTTTGACCGTCAATCGCACTGGCAACGTTGGCAAAGTAAATCCACTCGAAAAAACAATGAGCAGGAGACCTTTTTTCGGCAAAACGTTCAAACCGGATGCCCTTTTCGTTAACCATGATGATCTGCCCCGGTTCGACATTTTTAATGTTTTCAGCGGAAAAACCAAGATTAAACAACGCCACGCTTTCACTGGCAGCGGCAAAAAGCGATCCTTCGACAGCATAGCAAAGCGGTTTGAAACCGAGCGGGTCGCGGGCAACGAACATATCGCCGAGCGCGTTGAGAAAAACAATGTTGTAAGAACCGTCAAAGAGATGGGCAAGCGATTGGCAAACTTCGAGCAGGTCCGGCTCATCCTGCGGCGAAAGAGCCGCACAAATGTAATGCATGATGACTTCGGTATCGGTTTCGCGGGCAAGATAAGTGTTTCCGTCTTGAAGAAGCGTCTCCCGAAGATTGCCGTAATTGGCGAGTTGACCGTTGAAAGCAAAACTGAACCATTTATGTTTTTTGATATGATGCCGTTCAAAGGGCTGGGCATAACTGCGGTCATCTCTGCCGCAGGTCGCATAACGGACATGTCCGATTGCGGCACGACCGGCGTATTCGGTCATCAGGCGGATAAATTGATCCCGTTTAGAAGTGTGAAAAACTTCGGAAACGGTACCGATTTCTTTATGGGTGTCGATAATTTGTTTCCGGTGCGGCGAAAATGTCGTAAAACCGGCAGCGAGTTGCCCCCGGTTTTGCAAATCAAGCAGCATCCGGGGCATAAGCAGGGAAGCGGATTCCCTTCCCTGACCGGGACAAAGCGGCGACAATTCACCGTCAGGAAGATGATAAATCGCCGCTACGCCGCATTCTTCGTGAAGTTCACTCATCGGGGACTGGACATTCGATAACAACAGAACGTTATTTTAACAGAAACGGCGGTGAAGCGTAAGCCGTGCCGCTCTGCCCTTGCCGCACGGGCGGGAATAATTATTAGTTTGCAGACGGCAGACAGCAGTTTGCAGAAGAAAAGATACCTGCAACCTTTCCCCTTTCTTGCTGCGGTCTGCCGTCTGCTGTCTGTAAACTAATTCATCATGGCGTTTGGCTTTCTCCTCCGCAGCGGGAACCGAGTGCGCCCCAAATGCCGAAGGGACTCGGCGCATCCGCCGTGTTTGCCGCCACTTTTGCCGAAGCCTCGCCGGTGTCGATTCCTTCCGTAATAAACGTCACCGAACCGTCGCACTTGGCAAGATTCACTCCCCCTTTGTGATTGCTGGTCGGGGTCATTATCGAGATTGCCCGGTTGGTGTTATTCCTCGCCGCCGGACCATTCGGCGGAATCACCGTATGAAAACCGGTATGCATGGCTACTGCATTATAGTACAGGTATCCATAATTATCTACACAGCTAAGTCCCGATTTGTATGCTCCGTTCACGCCGCGATAATCAATTGTTGTCTGCCTGTTCCCCATCAAAGCGTTTTCCCATTTGTCATCATCTGCCGGCAAGTTCGTCCATGTGATTTTGGTGTGACCGCTCTTGACCCAAGTGCCGCCGCCGTTAATAGCACTTTCGATAATCCGATCATTATTGCTGGACAGTGAAAGTCCAAACATCCGCTCGGAAACCATCGCGGTATTGCTTAATCCGTCCGTGATGCCCCCGAAGTCAATAATCGAACCGTTTCCATGTCCGCCGAGTCCCCGCCGCCATGGAATTGATTCTGCCGCCGCATCGTTGCTGCCTCTGTAATGTGAAAACGGAGAATCGCCGTGATTCCAGCGATAATGGGTTGCTGCCCGAACCCCGGCACTAATTGCTGAAGCGGAGTGTCCCGAAGGACAGATAAACAGCCCTTCCGGTTTTATCCCTCGGGGATCGTTAGGGTCTGCACTCGGTGCTTCGTTAGGGGAGAGAGTTGATTCTTTCCACAAGTCATAGACTTGCTGGGCTTCCAGATACGGAAGAAGATCGATGAATAAACCGGCGTATTGGACACTGACGTTTGCCTTGCCTCGGGAATCGCTGCCGCTTATCATCGGCAGCATATTGTAGGTGTTGTGGTAATTATGAGCGGCAAGAGCGACTTGCTTTTGCTTGTTGCTGCACTGCATTTTTCGGGCTGCCTCGCGGGCTGCCTGAATAGCGGGCAAGAGTAAGGCGATAAGCATGCCGATAATGGCGATCACGACCAAGAGTTCGACAAGCGT
>JAIRPZ010000127.1 GCA_031256755.1 Planctomycetaceae bacterium | reverse complement strand
CCCCCGCCGGACAAAAAACAGAACGCGGCATCATTTCCGGCAGGGACTGTCAATCCTACACAATGTATCCCTGCTCTTCCATCAAAGCACAGAAATTCGTGTATAACTCGGAATACTGCGAATGTTTTTCAGGATTCGGAAAAAAAGACGCATCTTCCGAAAGCATCGCCGCCGCCGCTTCTTCCAATGTCTGGAACATACTTCCCAACGCAGCAATCATCGCCGAACCAAATGCCGCACTGCTGCGCCCGTTCATCCGCCGGTTCACACGTCCGGTTACGTCCGCCCGGCACTGCATCCACGCATCACTGCCGCTCCATTCGCCGCCCGTATAAATATCCCCCGGCGTTTCAGCTGTTCCGGCAAGCCGGTCCAATTTTTGATAACAAAACCGCTCAAACAACGCCGTTCCCTGCAAACACGAAGCAAATTGTACCGTGCGGTTATCCGTTGCCGGCGAAATAAAACCCTCCGCATTGTTCGACGTAAAAGGAAAGGTCTCTCCTTTGGAAACATTCGGATAGGCAAGATACGTACTCGGCAGCAACTTTTCCGCCTGATGTTCCAATTCCGCAAATGAACCTTCGGAAAACCAATTATTGATCCACTCCGTTCCCGTTTGGCTGACCACAGAAAACGACCACATCCGGTTCGGCAATTTATTAACCCGAATCAGATCCTGCGGCGACCGAATCATCACCGGCGAAATACCGCTGATCGTTAAATGTTTGGACAGAACGGTATGCAAATCGCCGGTTTTTCTTGCACCGGAAGCCAAAAACGCTGCCGAAACCGTCGCCGTTCCCATAATAACAGACGACCCGGCAGGCAAACCGGTTGCCGCCGCCGCTTTATCCGTGACCGTTCCCACTTTTTCTCCCAAATGAGTCAGACGCGGCAATTTTTCCCGAACACCAAGATACATGTCGTAATCCACCCAGTCGGGCCAACATTCATCCAGAAGATCCGCACCGGTTCTGGCCGCAAACGAAAACTCCGTAACGTTGGCTTGACCCTTGAGATGCCCGATAATGTAATCCGCCTGATGGATAAATAAAGCGTCTTCGTAAAGTTTCGGTTCGTTTTCCTTGAGCCAGGCAATTTTCGCCAGCGGGTCTTCAGGACGAAAACGGAATCCCTGTTTTTCGCAGTGTTCCCGACCGTGAATATTCAGTTGTTTAATATAATCACTGCCTCTTGTGTCTTCGGCAAGAATGGCCGGCCGGGACGGCACTCCCCGACGGTCGGTCGTGATTAAAATACCGGGATCGCCGGAAACGCAAACGGCTTTAATCTGTTCCGGTACGGTTGTTTTTCGGAGTTGCGATGTCAAATACCCCAATGCCATGCGGACAGCATCCCACCATATTTCCGCATTTTCTTCGAGAAAAACGCTCTTGGGACCGGCAGCGGATTTATGAGCAAACGGAGCAGAGGACTCGGCAAGGATCAGCCCCTCCTGTGTGACAGCAGCCGCGTTGACACGATCTGATGTCAGGTTAACACCGATAAAGACAGCGGCTTGAGATACGGCTTGGCTCATTGACAAAATTTAGAGAATACCGAAATCGTTAAATATTAAATGAATCGGGCATGTATTCTACTCTGTTTTTTGGGAAAAGTAAAGTACAAGATGCCTTCGTTCAACCGGTACCAATAAAAAAAAGTCCGGGCGACTATTATAGAGAAATCATCGCACCGGACCCATCCCCCCCGGGAAAACCATCATGTTTTGCATTGTAAGGTAAATGTCTGCCTTACAAGGGGATTTATCGGAGATTCCCGCGGCGGACTTTGACGAAATTCAGGAAGAATTTCCAAAATTCAGAAAAAATATTTTTCCCGTTTACCAAATCCGCCACCATGGACGACGTGCCGGTTGGGCAGCGGAAGACGTTGCCGCTGGGTTCGGTTTTTTCTGACCTGCTGCCGGCGGAACATCTGCGGCAGACCGCATCGGGTCTTCCATGCCGAGTATGACGACTTTGGAATCCGGGTGTGCAAAAAGAGAATCGGCAAAGCCCAAACGGCGGGAAACCCGCATCGGACCGTCATCCAGCATCCCCGCCATACTGATGCCGTCTTCCTGCGGCAGCGGCGTGCCGAAATTCTCGACAACCTCGAAATTACGAATGTCCAGACAACGAACTTTTTTCGGAGCGTAAAGGGAAAGAGTGCAGGAACCGGAAACACTTTCGAGCATATATCCGAATATCTTGATTTGCCATTTGGCGGCGCATTTGGCACATTTTACCTGATCCAAAATCATGGTCATTTCCCTGTCCAGCACTGCTGTCCATGTTCCGTTGTAAAGTGCTGCTTTGTGTACGAGATTCCGGGGCTTGCCTTTGCGGGGCCAATTCGTACACTCCCAAATTTCGGCAAGTCCGGTCACCCGCTCGGTATTGCCGGTAAAGTTCAAACCGAAAACGGCAAAAATCTCCTCATACAGCGGGCGAATATCCCCTTCAAACAAAATTAAACTATGGTTTGCACTCATATCGGAAATTTTTGAACGCCCTATTTCACCGTGATTTCTCCGATTGTGGATTGTCTGAACGGATTTGTCAAGGCGTTCATTCCCAATGAAACCGTTTCTGCACCGCTTCCCAAACGGCACGACCGACTTCTTCCGGCGGCGGAGATGCATCAATAATTTGATACCGGTTCGGTTCGGCGGCGGCAAATTTCAGAAATCCTTCGCGTACCTTGCGGTGATATTCTTCCCCTTTCTGTTCCATCCGATCCGGCAAGGAGCGTTTGCCAAGCCGTTCTGCCGCCGTATTGCAGGGAATATCCAGCACGATTCCCAAATCCGGCAGAGTTTCGCCGACGGCGGCGGCACTTAACATTTTTAACGTTTCCGGCGGAACTCCGCCTGCATAACCTTGATAAACAAATGTCGAAAGTAAAAACCGATCGGATAAAACGATGCTGCCGGATTCCAGCGCGGGACGGATGACTTCCTGAATTAACTGTGTTCGGGCTGCCATAAACAAAAAGGATTCCGTGATGCCGGTCATCGACAAGTCCTGCCGATTGAGCAGAATTTGTCGTATCGCCTCGCCTGCCGGCGTGCTGCCCGGATCACAACAGCAAACCACGCTGCGTCCTTGTGAACATAATTTCTCGGTCAGCAGTTTCACCTGCGTACTCTTTCCGCAACCGTCTCCGCCGTCCAGCGTAATAAACATTTTTTGAATGTGTTCCGTCTTGTTGAAACGTTATATCTTATACAGAAGTCATTCCCCGCCGGAAGGATTCGGCAAGCGACCGCGGCACCGATGCTTCGACCTCGATGACGTGCGCCCGGTTTTCGGCAACTTTCGCCTTCATTTCCTGCTCTTTGGCAAGGGCCAACGCCCGTCGTTCTTCCGCTTTTGCTCTTGCGACACGTGTGTCCGCTTCGGCTTGATCCGCCTGCAATCTTGCGCCGATATTTTGCCCGACATCAATGTCAACAATGTCAATCGACACAATACGGAACGCCGTTTGCGAATCCAGTCCTCTTGCAACTACTTCTTTGGAAATACTGGACGGGTCTTCCATCACTTCGTAATGATTATCTGCCGAACCGATGGCGGTAATGATTCCTTCTCCGACTCTGGCAATGATGGTTTCTTCCGTTGCACCGCCGATGAGACGTTCAAGATTGGTACGCACGGTGACTTGAGCGCGGACGCACAATTCCACGCCGTTTTTCGCAATGGCACTCAACATTGGTCGTCCTGATTTTTTGGGATCAGGACAAACAATGACTTTGGGATTAACGCATGTTCTGACAGCATCCAGAACGTCCCGACCGGCAAGATCAATCGCTGCTGCCTGATCAAAATTCAAATCCAGCGAAGCCCGGTGGGCGGCGATCAAGGCCCGAATAACATTCGGTACATTTCCGCCGGCAAGGTAATGAGCAACGAGACGGCGTGTTGAAATACCCAGCGGGCCGGTGATCGGCAGACCGGCTTGTTTCACCATAATTTGGGCTTGTACGATCACTCTGGAACGGATTTTCAGTAAACTCATGCTGACAAGGTGCATCATCCGTATTTTCGCGCCTGACATATACGCCTGAAACCAAAGTTGTCCGTAGAAAAAGAAAAGGATGCACAGCGTCATTAGTATGAACCCGCCGCCGACCAACGCACAAAGAATCAATAACTGTTGAGGAGACATAAAGGAAAATGGAAAAAGGCGTACCTCTGAGTGAGGCATCAATTTTTTCTATTTTAACCGGAACGGGAGCAACTGTCAACAGACGTGCCGCCTTCTCGTACCCCGCCGTGAATGAAACGCTACGGACAAGTACGCGAACAATCCGGTGTAGCGGCGGACATACGCCGTTTTTTAAGACAGGATTTTTTATGACAAAAATACTGCCCATCCGGCAAGGACTCCTGTTTCATCCTGCCCAATCCTGTTATCCTTGTGTCCTTGAACACGTCCGACAGCATGAAACCGGCGGCTCTGTTATCATTAAACTCGAACACTTGCCTGAAACAAGAACAACAACGTTCCTGATTTCGCATAAACAAGGACGAGTCCATGATAGAAACCTTATCAAGATACACTAACCTTAACAAAAAACAATGAAAAAACAGGGGGCGAATGTTGCGTGACAACATCCTTCCGGCAACGTTGCCGTTCAACGCTGAACTGCTCTTGCCCGATTCTGCGGAAATCGGTAGGCTCCGCAAAATGCAGGGGATTTTTGCCTACATACAGGGTTTGCTGAAACAGAGCCGGCTTGTTGACCTGATTCTGCCGCTCCTCATTTCCGCAAGTATCCTCATTATTTTCGTGCCGCTCCCGACGGCCCTGATGGACGTGTTCCTGTCACTCAACATCGCCCTCAGCGTGGTCATTCTGCTCACAACCCTTTTCGTCACAAAACCGCTTGATTTCAGCATCTTTCCGACAATTCTGCTGGCCACAACGATGTTCCGGCTGGTGCTGAATATCGCCTCCACACGCCTTATTTTGAGCCATGCCCACACAGACGGCGAATTCGCCGCCGGTCACGTGATTAAGAATTTTGCCGATTTTGTCGCCAGCGGAAACGTGATTGTCGGACTGATTATCTTCGTCATTATTTTCGTCATTCAATTTGTCGTCATCACGAAAGGAGCAACGCGGGTCAGCGAAGTCGCCGCCCGATTCACTCTGGACGCAATGCCGGGCAGACAAATGGCCATTGATGCCGACCTCAATGCCGGCGTGATTGACGAGCGGGAAGCAAAACGGCGGCGCGAAGAAATTACCCAATCGGCGGACTTTTTCGGCGCAATGGACGGTGCCGGAAAGTTTGTACGCGGCGATGCCATTGCCGGAATTATCATTACACTGGTCAATATTCTTGCCGGTTTGTTCATCGGAATGATTTCGTATCAGATGCCGCTGCAAGAGGCGTTGACGATTTTTACCAAACTGACCATCGGCGACGGTCTGGTGTCGCAAGTTCCCGCGCTGCTGATTTCGATTGCGACCGGCTTGCTCGTCACCCGAAGCAGTCACAGCACAAATCTGCCGGAACAATTTGTCGGTCAACTTCTCGGCAAACCGATTGTGATGATTCTGACCGCTGTTTTTCTGATGATTTTGATGTTGACGGAACTGCCGAAAATTCCGCTCGGAACGATTGCCGCCAGTTCCATCGGTTTGGCACTGATGATGACGCGGCGGAAGAAAAAGGAAGAAGCAACCGCTGCCGAAATGCAGGATGCCGCCGAACAGCAGAAATCGCAGCAGCCGGAAGAATCGGTTGAGGATTATCTGAAAATTGACCCGATGGAATTGGAAATCGGTGTCGGTTTGATACAACTTGCCGACCCGGCTCGCGGGGGTGATTTGCTTGACCGGATTCACCGTTTGCGGAAAGAAGTCGCTTCGGAAATCGGGATTGTGCTGCCGCGTGTGCGGATTCGGGATTCGTTTCATTTGGACGAAAATCAGTACCGGATTAAAATTGCCGGTCAGCCGGTGGCGATGGGAATGGTTTATCCCGATATGTTTTTTGCAATGGACCAGGGCGGTTCGACCGGCACGGTGCAGGGTTTGGAAACGATTGACCCGGCTTACGGTTCGCCGGCATTATGGATTGACCCGTCGGCAAAAGATGACGCACTGCTTTACGGTTATGTTGTTGTGGAGCCGAATGCTGTTATTGTAACGCATTTATTGGAAACGATTCGCAAACATGCGGATGAAATTCTGACGCGGGATGCGACTCAGGCGTTGCTGGACGAATTGAAAAAGAGCAGTCCGGCGGCGGTGGATGAACTTGTCGGGAAGACACTGTCGCTTGGTCAGGTGCAGCAGGTTCTGCAATTATTGTTACGGGAACAGATTCCGATTAAGCAACTGGGAACGATTTTGGAAGTGCTTGGGGATTACGGCGGTGCGGTGAAAGACCCGATTTTGCTTTCGACGTATGTTCGGACGAAACTTGCGAGGACGATTTGCACGCGGTATCGGGACAACAGCGGCGTGATGAATGTGGTGATGCTTGACCCGGCGTTGGAAGACCAGATTCGTGCCGGTTTTGAACATGGGGCGAATGGATTATTTATCCGTATGTCTCCGCATGCGATAGAGCATTTATGCCGGAAGATTCTGGCGGAGATAGACAAACTGACATCGCAGAATTATTTACCGATAGTGCTGGTGAATCCGCAGATTCGCTCGGCGTTGAAATATATGACGAGTGCGACCATTCCGGGCTTGATTGTGTTAAGTCAGGCGGAAATTACGCACGATACTCAAGTCGTCAGTATGGGATATGTGACGCTGTAAGAGGAGGCGGCAACGTTTACTTCGCCTGTGTTTTGTTATCATACGCAGCCGGAAAAACGATTAGCCGGTTTGTGAGATACATACAAAATGGGGTTCGCCTGAATCGCTGTTAATTCGTCAAACGACAGAACGTTTCGGCAACGTCCCATCTCAACTGGATTCGACATGTTTCATCACATTGTTTTTCCGTCAATCCTGTAAAATCTTGTCTAAAAAACCGTCCGTCAAGGGCTGTCCGGCGGCGGCAAAAACGGAACCGGATAGCCGTGTAGCACTGCAAGCGCATTTTCCGCCGCACGCTGCTCCGCCTCTTTTTTGGTAATGCCCCACGCCGAAGGAAATGACCGCTCGCCGATTTTCACATGAACATGAAACGTTTTCCGGTGTTCCGGTCCCTGAACATCCAGCACCTTATACTCCGGGATCGTCCCCATGTGTTTCTGCGTGTAGTTCTGCAACACCGATTTTTGATTGTACGCATCGCTGTCTTCAATCATTTCATCAATGACGTTTTCAAAAATACGGAGAACAACACCCCTGACCGCCCCCATTCCGCCGTCAAGATAAATCGCCGCAATCACCGCTTCCAGCGTGTTGGCATAAATAGAATCAGGAACATACTGCGCACGCCCCAGCCCGCGCCCCAAAATAAGAAAATGATCCAAACCGATCTCTTTGCAAATTTTATAGCAGGTTGTCCGGCTCACCACTGTCGACTTAATTTTTGTCATTTCCCCCTCAAACTTACCGGGCAGCCGTTCATAGAGATAATCGCAGATAATATAACCAAGAACGGCATCGCCCAAAAACTCCATCCGCTCATTGGAAAGCAGCGGCGAAGCCGCACCCGATGCATGGGTGAGAGCCGTCCGCAGCAGCCCGGTGTCTTGAAAAAGATAGCCCAGCCGCCGCTGACAATCCGTTAAAAAAACGTCTAAATCCATGTCTCAATATTCATGTCTCAACAATTCTCTATTGCCGGCGGATCGCTCTTTTCATGGTTTGACGATAAAATCATACCGGTAGAATTCATAAAGCATCATTTCTATGCCGCACAGCATCGCAGCGGCGGCGATTCCCAGCAGCACATTCGGCA
>JAIRPZ010000109.1 GCA_031256755.1 Planctomycetaceae bacterium | reverse complement strand
GATGCGGCGCGTCCGTCTTCGGGACACCCCGGTATTGTGATTGTTGCCTTTGCCGACCGGCATGCGCGGGCTGTGAAGGATGATGTTGATCCGACCGTGTTCCAGCAACTTTGCCGTCCCGGTACAGGTATTCTGACAAAGATGGAACTGCTGGATTAGAAATTTTTGAGAGCGGCGGCAGGTGCTGCCGCACGGGCAGTATTTCGGAAACGCCCGAAATATGCCTTCCGGCAAGGGAACGGGGACGAATCTCCCCCGTTCCCTCCGTTATTTTTCAGACAGGATTCACAGGATAAAACAGGATTTTTTGTTACAAAAACAATGCCCGTCCGGCAAGGACTCCTGTAAAATCCGTAAATCCTGTCTCCACCGAAACGAGAGAGCGGCTGTAGCGGCACCGCCGCAAATAATGGAAAACAACATTACAGACGTAAATCTTCAACAAGCGGGAACCGGTATTTCCCGCTCATCCTTTTCACTTATGCTGCCGTTTATTTTTTCAACATGCCAGATCGGGGCAGAGACCGCTTTCAAAAAAGAAATCGCCCGTTCTTTTCCCGATATGCGTCCTGCTTTTGCACGTCCCGGTTTTGTTTCGTTTAAGTGCGGCGGCGATGTGCCGGACGACCGGCGGTGTTCTTCGCTGCTGCGTTCTTCGGTTTTTGCCCGATGTGCAGCGGTCTCGATGGGCAAAATCGAATCCGCTGATTTTGACCGCATCGCCGCCGAAGTTTGGCGGCTGACCGCCGAAAACCGGTTGTTCGTCAATCGGGTTCACGTCTTTTGCCGGGATCCGTTTCCGCCGGACAAAAGGGATTTTGAACCGCACATTCCGCCGGAACTGATTGATCTGCACCGGTCCATTATCGCAAAATGTCCGCAGAAAAAGTTTTTAGGGACAGGGGCAGACGATCTTTTTCATCCGGCGGAAAACGGCGAAACCGTGCTGGACGTTGCCGTTGCGGAGCCGGAATTGATTTTTGCCGGTTATCACGATGTTCCGGCAGGCAATGTTTCCGAAGATTGTCCGGTTCATTGCCGCTATTCCGGCGGAATAATCCCGCTGACGCTGCCGCCGGACGCTGTTTCGCGGGCTTGGCTGAAATTCAGCGAAGGACTCCGCTGGTCAGGTTTTTCTGTACAAAAAGGCGATCGTGTTCTTGACATCGGCGCATCTCCCGGCGGATGTTCGCAATTCCTGCTGTCGCTCGGTGCGGAAGTCATCGGCATTGATCCGGGCGAAACGGCACCGGCGGTGCGGAATCAGCCCGGTTTTCAGCATATTCGGAGCAAGGTGCGGGGCGTAAAACATTCTGTATTCCAAAATGTCCGGTACATGACGGCGGATATGAACGTGGCACCGAATTACACGCTGGATGTGCTGGAAGAAATTGTAACAAAAAATAACGGCAGCATCCGCGGCATGCTGTTTACGTTAAAACTGATTCATTGGGAGTTAGCCGATCAGTTGCCGAAGATGCTTGAACGGATTCGGCATTGGAAGAACGGCAGCCACAGCGGATTTGCCGATGTCCGGTGCCGACAATTGGTTTTTAACCGGCAGGAAGTGATGGTCGCTGCGAGAACGGCCGCCGCAAGGGACACCGGCTGAATGCCCGCTAATCGGCACGAATATCCGCAAAATTGATATTCCGGTAACGGACGGTAATATCTTCGTTAGGCACATAAAACTGAACTGTTCCCGGCAGTAAAAACGGACCTTCTTCGGGGTTTTTGGGCAGGTCTTTCCGGGGGTCTTTCATCAGACAGACCGGCACGCCGTTGAGCCACGTTTGAAATTGTCTGCCGACAGCGGCAATGGTCATATAGTTCCATTCGAGGTCTTTTGCCCGGATGTACCGGGCATCTTTGATATTTTTGAAGGAACCGGCATCAACGCCGACGGCCGCTTCCCGATCCTGCCGTGTCGGAACATTCTGCATAGAAATTTCATAACCGGTTTGCGGCTGTTCCGGCAACGCACGGACAAAAACGCCGGCTGCCGCCGATGCGGTTCCCTGATAATACTCAAACTGCAAAACGAAATCGCCTAACTTTTTTTTACTTTCAAGCACACCGGGACCGCTGAACTGCAACACTCCTTCTTTGGTTCGGGATAATTTGGATCCGCGGGAAGTACGCAGAGCGGGACCCCGCTCCGCTTCCAAAAGCGGGAAAGAAACTGCCGACCGCCAAAGGACATTTTGGATGCGGACTTTTCCCTTTGCCGCCAGAAAACCGATGTGTCCGACAGCAATGGGTTTTGCTTCCGAACAGGCGGCTGTTTCCTGATTGTCAACCCATATCCGCAGATTGCCTTTGCTGCACTGCACTGCCACAGAATGCCATGCATTTTCTTTTTCATAAATTCCGTCATTCCGTGTTTCCTGCACACGCCGCGTTTCTACTAATTCGGCATCTGAAAACCGGTGCCGCCCCAGCAGAAGTCCTCTCGGACGGTTACGTTTTGCTGAATTCAGCACTGCCGTATAGCACGAAGTATGCAAGTCCTTCGGGCTTGGGGGCGTTTTCAGCAGCAGCAGGATTTCGGCATCTTTTTCCGCCCAAAAATCAAACTGTAAATCAAATTCACCGAAAAGCATCGTTGTATACAAAAGACCGGGATGATACGGATCGCTCTGAATTTCGCCGTTTTGGAATAAAAACCGGCCGCCGCCGTAATGACCGGACGATTGTGTCTTCCAGCCGAAAGAGGTCTGTTGATCGAACAGGAGACACCATCCCTCTTTCAGCAAGGACTCTTTAAGCCGCGGAGTTTCAAACAAATCGGCATCTTCTTCCTCTTGCATCCGGCGTGCGGTCTCGGTTTTCCGGGCATTTTCCCATTGGATGATTTTTTTCAATTCTGCCGCACGTGCGGCGGGGTCGGTCATTTTTTCGGCGGACGCACGCAAAGTTTGCAGATTGCGCTCGAATTTTTGATCTTCGGTTTCCGTTTCCATAACCGAGGCGGGTTTGGGGAAGGCGGTCTCTGCCGCTGCTGTTTCCGAACCGGCGGAACGTGATGGGGGGTCTTGCGGCAGCGGAGGGGGCGGCAGCGGTATCGAAGCGGGCATTCCGCCTCCCGCGATCAAACCAGCCGAAGCGGGAATACCGAAACGGCTGTCTAACGGATTAGACGGAGATGCTGCCGAAGCACCGTACAAGTTCGGGCGGGAATTCGGAGACGAAACGGGCGTTTTTACCCCGCCGGTTCCCGTTACCGGTTTCGAACCTGTCCGTCCTGTTCCCGGTAAAACGCCGGTTTCCGGTAAATCAATGGCCGGTTCGTTGATTCCGGGGAGGAGAGAAAGCGAAGGATTGAGCGGGGGTAAAACACTTGCAGTTCCTCCCGCTGCCGGTTTTGCCGGTGTCTCAGCCGCCGGGCCGGCCGGGTTGCGCACCGCCGCCGGCTGTTTGACCGGAGTGGTCGGCAATTCCCGCATCTGTCCGAAAGCACCACTTCCGTACAAACACAGTATCCCGCTGCAAAGGAAAAGTCCTGTGAGACGCATTGCGGAGCGTACCATGAGCCGCATCATAAAATAAACGGGTTCGGTAAAACCATCATCCTCTATTATACCATAAACTGTACGCAGACGCATAGGCACAATACAAATAGGCACGATAAACTCACCGGCGATTGAGTTTGTGTTTCACCGCAGCGGCAACGAAACCATCAAACAGCGGATGCGGATTCGTCGGCTGCGACTTAAACTCCGGGTGATACTGCACCCCGACAAACCAAGGATGTGCGGCAATTTCCACCACTTCCACTAATTTGCCGTCAGGGCTGGTTCCGGCGATCAGCAATCCGGCACCGGCAGAAACAGAGGAATGACCGCCTCCGCACGTCAATTTTTGCCGGTAATCGTTGTTAAATTCGAATCGGTGCCGGTGCCGCTCAAAAATTAACAAAGACGAGTCACCGGAACGGCTGTCTCCGGCACTTGGAGACGGCGATCCGGCAAAATAACAGGCAAACGCCTTACTTTCCGGCACGAGAACGGTCGGCTGCGCACCAAGCCGCATCGTTCCTCCTTTGTCCGTGATCTGCCGCTGCTCATCCATGAGTGTAATGACCGGATGCGGCGTTGCCGGTTCAAATTCCGTAGAGTTCGCACCGGTACAGCCGCAAACATTTCTCGCAAATTCGATCACCGCACACTGCATGCCGAGACAAATCCCGAAAAACGGCACCTGCCGTTCTCTTGCAAACCGGATCGCTGCAATTTTGCCTTCCACGCCCCGATCGCCGAAACCGCCGGGAACTAAAATGCCGTCAACTTCTTCCAGTGTCGCCGGATTCAATTCATCACTCGGAACACCGATGACCCGAACTCCCGACCGGTTTTTGATGCCCGCATGATCCAGCGATTCGTAAATGGACTTGTAAGCGTCTTTGTGTTTGGCATATTTTCCGACAACGGCAATCGTGATTTCGTGCAGCGGATGACGGAGACGGTCAAGAATATCGAACCACGGCGACAGGTCAGGCGGACAAACAAGCCGGCAAGGCGGCGCAGCGGAACTTCCGGCTGTTTTCCAGAACCGGTCAACAACCCGTTGATCGAGACCGTTTTTTTGCAGCATAACCGGCACTTCATAAATTGAAAAATCCGCATCTTTTTCTTCGATCACGTTCTGCGTTTCAATGCTGCAAAATAAACCGATTTTGTTCCGTTCTGCTTCGCTGATCGATTGTTCCGACCGGCAAATGAGAATATCGGGCTGAATCCCGATTTGCCGCAGACGGCTGACGGAATGTTGTGTCGGTTTCGTTTTTAATTCACCGGACGATTTCAAATAGGGAATAAGCGTGAGGTGCAGGAACAAACAATGATCGCGTCCGATATCGAGCGCAAATTGCCGGATTGCTTCGAGAAAGGGTAAACTTTCAATGTCGCCGACCGTGCCGCCGACTTCGGTGAGAACAACGTCAACGTTTTTCCCCCGTAAACTTCGGATAGCCCGTTTGATTTCGTCCGTGATATGGGGAATGACCTGTACGGTTTTGCCGAGATATTTTCCTTTCCGTTCCCGGCGGAGAACGTTGCGGTAGATTTTTCCGGTTGTCCAACTGCTGTTTTTGGAAAGCGGACTTTTGGTAAAGCGTTCATAATGACCGAGGTCAAGATCGGTTTCGGCACCGTCGTCGAGGACATAAACCTCGCCGTGCTGATAGGGACTCATCGTACCGGGATCGATGTTGAGATAGGGGTCAAGTTTTTGCATGCGGATACGGAGTCCGCGTGCTTCGAGGAGCATACCGAGTGCGGCGGCGGTGAGACCTTTTCCCAGTGAACTGACCACGCCGCCTGTAATAAATATGTGCTTTGTCATAAACGGAGAGTATTGTACCGTAAAAAAGCCGCCCGCGGCAAAGACCGCCGCCGCCGTAAAA
>JAIRPZ010000075.1 GCA_031256755.1 Planctomycetaceae bacterium | reverse complement strand
TGACCGACATCGGCAAGCCGAAAATCATCACGGCAACCGTGCTGAATCCGTTTAACATACAGGAATTTGCTGCCGATAAGCAAATCCGGCTCGATGTCCGTGTGCAAGACGAAACGCAGGCGCAGTACATTGTGGAAGTGCAGACCGCGGACCACGCCAGTTTTACCGAGCGGATGCTGTTTTACTGGGCGGAGACGCACAGTTCGCAGTTGAAACGTGGTGACAAGTATCAGCGGCTTCGTCCGACACGGAGCATTGTGATTACGGAGTTTCCGTTTCGTTCGGGCGAGTTGTCGGCGTTGCATGCGGTGTTTGACATTCGTGAGCGGTCGCAGCCGTCGGTTCAGTTGACGGAGCATTTTGAGATGCATGTGTTGCGGCTTGGGGATTTGCCGACGGATACGCTGTGTGGTTTGGAGCAGTTGTGTTTGCCGTTGCGTGATTGGATGCATTTTTGGCGTTTTGGATTGGAGATGAAGGAGAATAAGATGAGTGTTGTATTTAGTGATCCGGCGGTGCAGGCGGCTTATGAGGAGTTTCAGCGATTTTCGGGCGACCCGGTGATGCGGGAGAAGGTTCGGGCGCGGGAGCGGTTTTTGGAGGAACAGAACATTATCCTCGCCGAAACAAAAGCCGAAAGTGAGGCAAGGGGAGAACTAAAGCGTTCTGCCGAAATTGCCCGAACAATGAAGGCAAAAGGGTATGCACTGACGACAATTACCGAATTGACCGGTCTCTCTTCTGCGGAAATCGAGCGGCTGTAATTTTTTAATGAAAAATGGCAAATGGAAATATAGTGAGAGCGGCGGGCGGGGCATGCTCACGTCACCTGCAAAGTCGTTTTTTTGCTGTAAAAGGTCGTGAAAGCACCTTCCTAAATTGCCTGTATTGCCTAATATTTGTGAGTTTTAGGACTTTGCAGTCGACGTGGGGGCATGCTGGACATAGCGGCAATAAAATGTACAATATCCCGCATGCCTAAAGCCCCAATCAACATCATCGCCGAAACACTGAACGATTCCGTGCCGTCTGTGCATGAACTCTACGAATCACAGAACTTCGGCGGAATTAAAGACATCGCCGAATTCCAAGACGCACAAGGAGCGGAATACATCGACATCAATGTCGGCAGTTTCCCGCCGGACTTTTTCGCCGAAGTCATCCGTTTAGTACAATCCGTCACGAAAAAGCCCCTGTCGCTGGATTCGCCCGATCCCGCCCTGATCGAAGCCGGTTTGAAAGTGTATGACGACTCCGCCGGTTTACCGATTCTCAATTCCATTTCCCCTCTCCGGGCAGAGTTTTTCGCCTTTTATAAAATCAAAAAATTCCGCCCGATTCTGTTGATTTCCGAAAGTGAAAACGGAGCGTGCCGCACAGCAAACGAAACAGTCGCTGCGGCAAAGTTCCTTCATGCTCAAGCGGCAGCGGCAGGAATACCGAACAGCGATATGATTTTCGATCCGGGCGTTGCTCCAGTCGGCAGCGACAGCGAAGGAAATCTCGCCCGGCTGATTGATGCAATGAGACATATTCACAACGATCCGATGTTCACAGGTTTTCACGCCTCGGTCGGATTGAGCAATTTTACCGTAATGCTGCCGCCGAAACGGAAAGACGGTTCGCCGGTGCGCAGTCCATTAGAAAGTGCATTCCTGACCCGGACAATGCCGCTGGGTATGGATTATGTGATTGGTTCGGTTAAGCGGAAGTACGAAATCCTGCCGGATGATCATCCCGCCATGCAGTGCATCGATGACTGCATCAAACTCGGCGGCTTCGATGCAGTCAAACGTGTAAGAAATTTCTACAAAAATTAAACTGAAGTCCGCGGCATTACCGGTTCATTGATCCATGAAACAAAGGATTGCTACTCTCTTTCCAAAAGAATATCGATTTGACCGTGCGGAGTTAAATGAAACCGGCGGTCGGTTTCGTTGATGATTTCGATTCGGATTTCCAAATAATCCGCCGGCAGTACCGCCGGAAATTTGTCCGCCCATTCGATAAACACAAAACCGCCCCCCTCAAAATAATCATCGGGACTCAATCGGCGGAACTCTTCCTCGTTTTCCAGCCGGTACACATCAAAATGGTAAATCGGGCAGCGTCCGTCGTTGTATTCGTGAATCAGCATAAAAGTCGGACTGACAACCGTTCCGTTTTCTACGCCGCAATGTTCGGCGACGGACTGCACTAACCGCGTTTTACCAGAACCAAGAGGCCCGGCAAGAGCAACGACTCCGCCGTCCGGCATCAATTCTGCAAGAAACCGCCCGAATTGGTCTGTTCCCGATAACCCATGAATGTCAAATACAAAAGTTTTCACGGACTTCTTTGGCGAGGGTTATTCCCGGACAATCCATCCGCGACGGGTATCGTAAACCCAGCCGGGCGACCAGTAATGATAGACCGAATCCTCGTGATCCTGCCGGAAGCCGAATTGACGGCAAAGCGAAATCACCGGTTCATTATCTTTCTGCGTGACAATCGCCGCAACAGGAATCGAAAGGGAACTGCACCAATATTCACAGACATCAAACAGCCGGCTGCCGATTCCTTTTCTCCGGTGCTGCGAATCCACTGCCAGCATACCGATGCGTCCTTCCTTTTCCAATTGTCCTGTCTGCGGACTTAAACGTTTGGCACTGCGAATCGTCACCAAACCGAGATGCTGTCCGTTTTCGTACCAGGTCCAGATGCTGTCCGCCAATTCTTTGGAAACGGCAAAATTGATCCACGCTAAAAAAAGTTGCTCGAAATAGGGGGACAATTCCGGGTCTTGCCGGAACCGCGTCATCATGCCGGACTGTATCGCCAGACGTTCCAATGCCGGTGAACAAAATGTTGAGGTGTACGCCTTGATGTTGGCATCAACCGGCACCGTGCTTTTCTGAACATCTTTTTTGAATGACAGTTGCCGGACATAGCAGGGACACACGTAATCCGCGATGGTAAGCGTGTCAGGACATTCCGCCCGAATCGAAACCGTCACGAGACGATATTGGGTATGGGCTGCCCGCAGCGTTTCTGCAAGCATTTCCGGGCTGTAAGTGCCGGGAACTTCCATATTTCCAATGGGAAAACCGAAAAACCGGGAATCCCATTCCGCCGCTGCAATGGAGTAGGTCATAAAAAATACAGGGAAAACACAACAGA
>JAIRPZ010000074.1 GCA_031256755.1 Planctomycetaceae bacterium | reverse complement strand
ATGTTTGTGCGGTTTTGGCGAAAGCCGGTGAAAAAAGCGGTGTTGTGATGACGGCGGAATTTTCCGGGGATTCGTTTTCCGGGCAGGCAAAAATCGGCGGTCAGATTTTCGATACGATTTCGGAATTGATGAAAAAGGCGATAGATAAAAAGGCGGAAGCCGGAACTATGTCCGCCGGATTTTGACGTATGAAAAAGAATGCAGTGTTATCATTCAATAGAAGTGTTATCATCAATCAATGAAATCACGGCGGCATGTTTGGAAACAACCTAATTCCCTCCGTACCATTTTTTCAGGATATTTTGCCAATCACCGGCGGTTTTTGCCCGCACGAAATCCTGCCGCACCGCGTCCGCCGCCGGATGAAGCAAACTGTACCGGACACCGAATGCCCGCATTGTCGCCGCCGCACGGCATTCCCCGTAAAGATCAGCCGCCATCCGAAAATGTTCCGCAATGACCGCACTCTGTTCCGCTAAATCCGGCGGATTCGGCACCGGTTCCCCGTTCAGCAATGCCGCAACCTCGCGGAAAAGCCATGGATTGCCGATCACGCCCCGCGCTAATGCCAAGCCGTCCGCACCGCTTTCACGCAGCCGCCGCCCGCACACCTCCGCCGTAAACAAATCGCCGCTGCCGATCACCGTTATATCCTGCCGTTTTTTGGCAGTCAGATAGTCCTTCACCTCACGCAGAAATGTCCAATCGCTTTGTCCCTCATACCGCTGACGGACAGTACGTCCGTGAACCGTAAAACCGCAAACGCCGCATTCGACCGCTCCGTCCAAAATCATAAAAAACTTTTCCCGGCTCTCCGGCGAATCGTCAAAACCCTTGCGGAGTTTGATCGTCAGCGGCACCCGCTCCGGCAAATTCTCCCGGACCGCCGCCGCAATATGCAGTGCGGACTGCGGATCGCTCATCAAATATCCGCCGCGTCCGCGTCCGAGAACTTTTTTGACAGGACACGCAAAGTTGAGATCAATCAGATCAAATCCCTCGTTCACCAGCCGCTGTGCCGCCCGGACAAATTGCGCCGGCTCGCTTCCCATCAGTTGCGCACCGACCGGATGCTCATCAGTGTCGGCGAAGTAAAACCGGGCTTTCCGTTTCGATACGGCAACAACAAATTGGTCAAGCATCACTTCGCAAAGAACGAATTCCGCACCGAAACGCCGGGCAAGTTTCCGCATCGGTGCATCGGAATAACCGGAAAGTGCCGCCTGAATAACCGGAAAACGGATATTGATACTCCCTAATTTCATGGAAAATCCCAGACAACGAGGTCTTCTTCAAATGCGGCGGCTTCGACCGCGGTTTCGGCGTGCGGCAGCATCACAAACGAGCGTCCGTCAAACACAATCGAATCATTCGCACCAACCGCATTGAGATAAACGACCGGCACATTTCCCCGGCGGGCAATGCGGGCGGCAAGCCGCTGCCGCACCGGAAGTTTGCCGGAAACAAATGGCGATGCCGATGGCACACAAAGCAAATCGATCCCTAAATTAAACAGTTCCTGCACCGGATCGCAAAGATAAGCGGTTCCGGGTATATCCGTTTCACGCCAAACATCTTCGCAGACGGCAATGCCGATACGGATTCCTTTCCATTCAAAAAATGACCGGCTTTGGGCAGGTTCAAAGTTCCGGGCTTCGTCAAACACGTCGTAAGTCGGCAGCAGCGTTTTGATTTGTTCAAAGGCAAGTTTTCCATGCTGAATGATACCGTACTCGTTCACCAGTTTTTTCCCGTGTGAATAAGGAGTCCGGTTGACAAAGCCGATGCCGGCAGCAATATCAGGCGGGAGTAATTGCTGTAATTGCCGCACTGTGCGGATATTGAGTTCCGCAAAACAGTCCTGATCCAGCAGATCCATCGGCGGATAACCGCATACGGACAGTTCGGGAAACAAGACCAGATCGGCATGTTTTCCGGCGGCTTTTCGGGCGGAATCGACGATTTTCCGGCAATTTTCATCGAATCCGCCGATGAGTGAACCTATTTGAGCCAGCGCAATACGCATATAGTTATTATTATACAAAATGAATCCGCTGCAAAACCATCCCCCTCTTGTCTTGCGGATTTCCCGAAGAATGTTAAAATCAAAAAACTTAATTTTTCGGCAATTTCCTCCCCGCCGATGTTTTATTTTCTCTTCGCCGTTATTATTTTTGGTTTTAGTTTCTTTCTGTATTCGTATGACCGCGATCAAAAACAAGAGGAAAAACAGCGTTGCCGGACGTTTGACGGGAAAAATTGGAGTTAGTTTGCGGCCGATTTGACGACAGCAGAGAATGCATACACAAGGAATACTCCGATCTGTTTAGCAATGTCTCTTGGCAGTTAACCGATGCACAGAAGGAAGTTCGGACTTGTGTTGTCATTACTGAACAAGAATGAGATTGGCTTATGACTGCAATGACCGAAACGATCATTGAAAGCGAAGAGGACAACGGAGAAGATTTGGAAATCATTACGTTATGCAAATTATGCGAATTGAAAGAGGTTTTAGAAGTGCTGAAAGCCGCAAAAATGCCCTTGTTTGACGCATTTGCCGCTGAATGGGAAAAGAGATCGGTGTATTACAGTAGGCGGTTCGGTTATCTATTTGTCCGAAAATTCATTTTCCCCGAAAACGCAGTCGTTGCCGAATGGCTTGATTGAGATTCTACAGCAGGTATAATAAACCGGAATATCCGAGTGGGGGCGGAACAGCCGTTCTTCATGCCGTTTTCCGAATTTTGTGATATAATACACATCACCATGTCTGTTGAAAATGACCTGAAACTGCTTCGGCAAGTTCTGCATGCCCGAAGTATTCCGGCAGCACCGGTGGCGTTTGAGAACGAAGATGCCGCCGCTCTTTTCAACGATCTTGCCGACGTGCGGAATTTCCTCTCCCTGTTTGCAAGAGGTTATTTCGACTCGGAAGTGACCGGACGGCATACTCTCGCCGCCGCCCTGAAATCCCTGCAAGCCAATCTCCGGCACCTCACATGGCAGGTTCAGGAAGTTGCCAAAGGGGACTTCACCCAACGTGTTGATTTTATGGGGGAATTCTCCTCAGCGTTCAATTCAATGGTCATCCAGTTAAAACAAGCCATTGATAATCTCAAAGCAAGCGAAGAACGGTGGAATCTGGCTATACAATGCAGCCGCGACGGCATTTGGGACATCAACATTGATACCCGGAAAGCATGGTATTCCGACAGTTTCATGCAGATTATGCACTACGGACACAGCGATCTGCCGGCAGATTTACACTGGGAAACAAAAATTCATCCCGACGACATAACAGAAGCCCGGAGCATGATCGATATGCTCAGCGGACGCAGCGATATTGTTCCTTTTTTTACCGAATGCCGGTTTCAAACACCGCAGCAGGATTATGTCTGGGTTCGGATTCGGGGCATGCCGGTACGCACCGGTCAGGAACGCCGGCTGATCGCCGTTGCTTCGGACATCACTTCGCAAAAAGAGATCGAAACCGCATTGATGCGTCAGGCAATGTACGACAACTTAACCGGACTGCCGAACCGGTATTTGCTGAATGACCGGCTGAAACAACTGGCAGCCGCATCCGACCGTACCGGCAAACCGTTTATTTTGGCTACGCTTGACATTGATTTTTTCAAGGAAGTCAACGACACCTACGGACATGCGGCGGGCGATTTAGTGCTGGCGGAATTAGCGAAACGGTTGAATATCGGATTACGGTACACCGATACGGCAGCGCGTTTGGGCGGTGATGAATTCGTGGCAATTTATCCGTGTGAAACAGGATGCGAACAGCACACAACCGAATTAGTTATGAACCGGTATTATGAAAATTTGCAGCCGCCGGTGATGATCGGCGATGTCGAATACAAAATCCGGTCAAGTGCCGGAGTGGCGTGGTTTCCGAAGCATGCGGCGGATTTGCCGGAACTTTTTGCATGTGCCGATACCGCCCTGTACAAAGCGAAAAAAGCGGGGAAAAACCAATATGCTGTGTATAATGTCGGCGATGGCAGCAGTCATAATTAGCGGCTACACTCTTTCGCTGATGGCGGTTTGCAGAAGGAGCATTTGGTGCCGCATAATACTGACCGCCGTATTGAATTCCATATTGTTTTTCGCCATTTCGGTCACCTGAAATTCCATACCGACATTGTTCAAGTCGTGATACAAAATCGGATTGTCGACGGGCCAATCATCGCCGACAGCGGACGCGCTGCCGTTTTTCAGGGGCCAATCGGGACCGAATCCCCGCAGCGGACTGTGCCGGCGTTCACAAGCCAACGCTAATTTATGCTTGAAATGCCCCACATCCATATCCCGTGCCTGATACAGCGGCGTATCGTAGTTGGCGATATTTCCGGCAAGCAGGGCTTGACGGGCTTCATCAAAGTTGACAACCTGTTCCAAAACCGGAATGGTTGTGCCGTTGAATATCGCTCGGAATTGGTGAGTCGGGCGGATCATACCGGCAAAATAGTCATTCTGTCCCAAGCGGTCAATACCGTTTTCCGTATTCCTGTTGCGGAAGCGGCGGCAAAACCCCTCTTGCAGAATCAGGGCGGATTCATACAATAGAGGAAAAGTGTGTCAGGCGTGAAGGAAAGGGATGTCTCTTATGAAAAACGTCATTGCATTGATTCTCGGCGGCGGTCGCGGAACCCGGCTGTATCCGCTCACGAAGTTCCGCGCAAAACCCGCTGTTCCTATCGGCGGAAAGTACCGTCTCATCGACATTCCTCTTTCCAACTGCATCAACAGCGGTCTCGATCAGATTTATGTTCTGACTCAATTCAACTCCGCCTCGCTGCACAATCATCTTCATTCGTTTCACTTTGACTATCTGCATGGCGGTTTTGCGGAAATTCTTGCCGCCCAGCAGACAACTGATCAGGCGAAGTGGTATCAGGGAACAGCGGATGCCGTGCGGCAGAATTTTTCCTATATTCAGCAGCGGCATATCGAACATGTTCTCATTCTTTCCGGCGATCAACTTTACCGGATGAACTTCTGCAATATGCTGGAGACCCATCTCAAAGCCGCTGCCGATGTAACGATTTCGGCGGTTCCTGTGGTGAAGGAACAAGCGTCTTCGCTCGGCATTATGCGGCTTGACGATACCGGCAGAGTGATCGGTTTTCTCGAAAAGCCGCAGACAGATCAGGAACTGTCGCATGTTCGGACCGATTCGGAGTGGATCGGTTGCCGGGGGATTCACGCCGGCGGTCGGGAATATCTGGCGAGTATGGGCATTTATCTTTTCAAAAAGCAGGTACTGCTTGATGCATTGGAAAAGACCGATTATGCGGACTTCGGGAAAGAGGTTTTTCCGGCGGTGATACGGACGCAAAAGGTGCAGGTTCATCTTTTTGACGGCTATTGGGAAGACATCGGAACGATTAAGGCATTTTTCGAGGCGAATTTAGCGATGACGGGTGCGAATTCCCCTTTTTCGCTTGTGAGCGGCAGCAAGGGGCATGCTGACTGGACAACTTACACGGAGCCCCGTTTTCTGCCGCCGACACGAATGGACGGTGCGATGGTGCGTGAGAGTTTGGTGGCGGACGGCTGTACGATTGGCAACGGGGCGGTCATTGAAAACAGTATTATCGGTTTGCGTTGTCAAATCGGTAAGGGGGTCAAAATTCGTCATTCGATCATTATGGGGGCGGACTATTACGAAACGGAGGCGGAAATTCAGGAACAGTCGCGGCGCGGCATTCCGCCGATAGGAATTGGTGAAAATTCGGAAATTGATCATGCCATTATTGACAAGGACTGCCATATTGGTCGCCGGGTGAAAATTCTGAACACGGGTGGTGTGGTTGACGGCGAAGAGAAACCTTACGGAATGATCCGTGACGGTGTGATTTGCGTACAAAAAAAGGCGGTCATTCCTGACGGCTGGACGCTGGAATAATTCTGATTCCGGTTTTTGCCGCTTGACTTCGCTGTTCCGTTGGGATTCGAAGACAATTTGAAGAAAGATGAAATCGCTAAAACCAATTTCACAATGTGTCGAAAAAACAAGAGGGCAACCTTACGAAACGAATCGTTATTGCCGTTATCAGTGTCGTTGTTCGGATTGGGCATTGTCGGTCTCGCCGCTTTGCGAAGACGGAAACGGCAGCGGAAATAAATTGATAATGGAAAATTGACAATTAGAAAAAGAGGAGTTGCACGGCGGTTTCGGCGAGATATCGCAAATCGTTTTCGGCAATAATGTACGGCGGCGTAAGATACACAAGTTTACCAAAGGGACGTATCCAAACCCCCTTTTCAACACAGCGTTTCTGAAATGCCGCAACATCGACAGGTTCATTCATTTCAATGACACCGATTGCACCCAAACACCGGACATCCGCAACGGACGGAAAATCCTTTGCGGGCGACAATGTTTCCCGCAGGATATTTTCGATACAATAAATCCGCTTCCGCCAATCCGATGCGAGCAGCAAATCAACTGACGCTTTTGCCACAGCACACGCCAGCGGATTTGCCATAAATGTCGGACCATGCCGCAGCACACGGGCAGAAGACATTGGCCCGCCGGTCTCCGGCAGCGAAATGGTTTCAGCCGTAGCATCGGTTGTTAAGACCGCCGAAAGTGTCAGATAACCGCCGCTCAACGCCTTGCCTAAACAAAGGATGTCGGGACAAACGCCGGCATGTTCCATCGCAAAGAGCGTTCCTGTTCGTCCGAATCCGGTGGCAATTTCATCAAAAATGAGCAGCGTGTCCGTTTCATCGCACAATTCACGGAGACGCTGTAAATAAACCGGCGAATAAAACCGCATTCCGCCGGCACCTTGGACAACCGGTTCAAGAATCACCGCCGCAATTTCGTTTTTATTTTTGTACAATTTCTCCCGCATATCGGTGAAATCGGATTCGTTCCACTCTTCGCCGAAGCGGCATCGGGGCATTGCCGCAAAAAACTGCGGCGGTAACATGCCGGTGAAAGCAGCGTGCATCCCGCTGACCGGATCACAAACGGACATTGCCCCGAAAGTATCGCCGTGATAGCCGCCGCGCACAGTCAGCAATTTGTTCCGTTCCGGTCTTTTTTTAGCGTGCCAAAATTGCAGTGCCATTTTGACGGCGACTTCCACCGCCACTGAACCGGTATCGGCAAAAAATACTTTGGAAAACGGCGGCGGCGTGATTTGCAGCAGGGTTTCTGCCAGCCGGACAGCGGGTTCATGGGTGAAACCGCCAAACATCACATGAGACATTTTCGCAAGTTGATCCGCCGCGGCTTTGTTAAGAACGGGATGATTGTATCCGTGAATCGCCGCCCACCACGAGGACATTCCGTCAATCAATTCACGTCCGCCGGCAAGTTTGATCCGCACGCCGCTTGCCGATTCGACCGGATACACCGGCAGCGGATCTGTCGTTGATGTATAGGGATGCCACAGGTGTCTGCGGTCGAAGGGAAGAATATTGTCCATCAAAACGCCGGGGAATGACAGGGAACCGCCCGCAAAATAAAAATAACGTCCTCCGTACTGCTGTTCACCCGAATCGGTTCGTGCAAAAACGAAAAAGTTTCTTCAATACGGAATTGCCCGCTGTCTGCCAGCAATGCGTCAAATTGCCGGACAGTATACGTGCGGAGCGGAAATTGATCGGCAATTTTTTCATGTTTGGTCGGCGTTTCCGCATCAATGCAGAATTCAACCGTTTCCGTCCGGTTTTTTTTATCGAATGCCGTTGTCCGTAATAACGATTTCACCGAAAGAAGCCCGCGCCGGATCGACCAGTTTTCGGCAACACAAACAGCATGATTCCGGGGTTTCAGGTGAATACCCAGCAAATAAAGACCGCCGGGCTTCAGCACTTCCGCCACGCAGCGGAGATGACTTCGGGCATCCGCTTCTTCCGTTAAATGCAGAAAACTGCTGACAAAATTGAACGCTAAGTCAAATTTTTTTCTCCTGCCGAAAGTTGAAAGGGAAAAGTCCGCCATATTGCCGGTAACGGCTTTGCCGCGGAGTCCGTGCCGCAAAAGCCGTTTGTTGCAGTAATTCACCGCATTCGGATTGAGATCAAGACCGCTTACATCAAACCCTTTTTTGGCAAGGTGAAACAAAAGCCGTCCGCTGCCGCACGCCGGTTCCAAAACCGTTCCGGCGGACTTCTTAAAGTACCGGAAAAAAACGGAAGTCAAAAACGCCGTTTCCGCACGGCAAAGATCGGAAAACAGCAAATCATACAACTTCGGATAATCATAAACGCTTGTCATCGGGATTTTCTCCTGTTTTTGATGCGGCAACGAGAACGGCAGTTATGACAACCGGGTCTTAAAATCCTCGTAGCGGAATTCCCGGACAACCTGTATATTACCGTCCGGCGTGCTGCTGTCGCAGGTCACAATCCCCGGCAGTTTCAAGCCGTTAAACATCGTGTTTTTGCACATTGTATATTGGGACATATCGGCGAAAATCACCCGGTCGCCGACTTTCAGCGGTTTTCGGAACAAATACTCGCCGATGATGTCGCCGGATAAACACGTTTTGCTGCCGATAATGTATTTGTAGCGTCCTTCTTCCAGCGGCATATCCAAATCGCTGGACTCCAGCACCCGGCGGGCAGACAAAATTTCCGGCGTGTAAGGCATCTCAATCACGTCCGGCATGTGAGCCGATGCCGACGTGTCCAAAATGACTACGTCAATACTGGTCGGGTTTTCGATGACATCCAGCACCGTTGCCACCAAATAACCGGTGTGCAGAACGTGCGATTCCCCCGGTTCAAGAAACACGTCCAATTCGTATTTCTTTTTGAACGTGTTGATGATCTCGCAAAGACCGTCAATGTCGTAGCCCTTCCGGGTGATATGATGTCCGCCGCCGAAATTGATCCATTTGATCTTGTTCAGAAATTTTTCAAACCGTTCTTCGACAAGTTCCAGCGTGCGGAACAGCACGTCTGATCCCTGCTGACACATGGTATGAAAGTGCAGTCCGTCAATGCCCCGCATCGAGACCTCCTGCAAAACCTCGGCTCGCATGCCGAAACGGGAGCGGTTGGTGCAGGGATTGTAAATTTCCATTTGGACTTCGGAGTATTCGGGATTGATCCGGTAGCCGCAATGGATTTTCCGGTCGCTTTCTTTGATAAGATATTTGAACCGCTCGTATTGATTGGCGGAATTGAAAACGAGATAGTCGATGAGCGGCAGGACGGCTTTGAGTTCGTCTTCGGAGTAAGCCGGCGAGTACATTTGGATCAGTTTGCCGAATTCTTCTTTTCCGAGAAAGACCTCGTTGACGCTGCTGGCGGCGACACCGGCAAGATACGGAGCCATATCTTTGAAAACGCTCCATGTTGAAAATGCTTTCATTGCCAGCAGGATTTTGCAGTCGGTGCGTCGTTCGACTTCGGCGTGAATTTCCATATTCCGGCGGATGGCGGCGCGGTCGATGATGTAGTACGGCGTATCAATGTTAACGGAAGCGTAATTAAAAACGGAAGCGTGTTCCATTAAGCGGTCTTGCGGCAAGGGGCGATTCAGACGGACAACATTGTACCAAGCCGCCGGATTAACGCAAGACGGAAACGCT
>JAIRPZ010000321.1 GCA_031256755.1 Planctomycetaceae bacterium | reverse complement strand
CACGGCGGCATGTTTGGAAATACAATATAAGGTGTTTCGGACATCGCTGCGGAACTACTCTTCACTGCTGTAATTCGGTGCTTCCTGCGTAATGACAATATCGTGCGGATGGTTTTCTTTGCCGCTGGCGGAAGAAATACGGATAAACTTCCCCCTTGTCCGTAAATCGTCTATCGTCTGTGTTCCGCAGTACCCCATTCCTGCACGCAAACCGCCGACCAGTTGATACACAAAGGCCCCCAGCGAACCTTTATAAGCCACACGCCCTTCTACACCCTCCGGCACCAACTTGTCCGGCGAAGCATCTTTGCTTTGACGATACCGCTCGCCCGAACCGTGAACCATCGCTCCCAGCGATCCCATTCCCCGATAACTCTTGAACGTCCTGCCCTGATATAAAATCAATTCCCCCGGACTTTCTTCCAATCCGGCAAACAAACCGCCGAGCATCACCGCATTGGCACCGGCCGCAATCGCCTTCGTAATATCGCCGGAATAACGGATGCCGCCGTCAGCAATGATCGACACGCCGCTGCCGCTCAACGCTTTGGCGGCACGCGAAATCGCCGTAATTTGCGGCACCCCGACACCGGAAACAACTCTTGTCGTGCAAATCGATCCGGGACCGATTCCGACTTTGACCGCATCCGCACCGGCATCCGCAAGGGCTTTTGCTCCGTCTTCGGTCGCGACATTGCCGGCGATCACATCAATATCATGCTGCCGTTTAATGTAACGAATTGTTTCCAAAACGTTAGCGGAATGACCGTGTGCGCTGTCAACCACCAGAATATCCACATCCCGATCCAGCAGCCGCTCGATCCGCTCGGCATCGTGAACGCCGACAGCAGCCCCGACACGAAGCCGTCCTTCGGCATCCACGCACCGCCGGGGATAACTCCGCATCTTGTCGATGTCCCGAATCGTGATCAAACCGGTCAGCCGGTACTGGTCATCCACGAGGAGCAGTTTTTCGACTTTCTTCTCCATCAGGATTCGCTCGGCGGCTTCCAGTGTGACATCTCCCTTGGCGGTCACCAGATTTTCGGAAGTCATCACTTCGGAGATTTTGATGTCGAGATTTTCAAGAAACCGGAGGTCGCGGCGGGTGAGAATGCCGCAAAGTTTGCCGTCAAACTGAATGACGGGAACGCCGGATACGTTCTTTTCCTGCATCAGATTTTGTGCTTCGCGGACAGAAGCGGTCGGCGGCAGAGCGGCGGGATGGCGGATAATACCGTTGGCACTCCGTTTGACTTTGGCGACTTCTTCGGCTTGGCGGTCGACAGGGAGATTTTTGTGAATGATGCCGATTCCTCCTTCCTGTGCCAAGGCAATTGCCATTTCCGCTTCAGTAACGGTATCCATCGGCGAACTGATGAGGGGAATGTGCAGGATAATCCGCTGTGTCAGATTGGTACTGACATCGACACTGGCGGGAACCACTTCGCTGTACTGCGGTTCGAGGAGAACGTCATCAAACGTAATGCCTGTTTCGGGTTGGCACGGATTCAGAAACGGATCGGTCATGGAAGGGATTCTGCTTATGGAAAAAGGGTTCAATCACTTCCGCTCTGATTGTACAGCACCTTGAGATGTTTTTCAAGAGACATGTTTTCAAGATTTTGGACGGACAGCCAACGCCGGCAATGCGGCCATCATGTCCCCTTTTGCAAAAAATCAAAACGGATAAAACCGGCAAAATATCATCGCCGCAGCGTTACGGCAGTATTCCAAACAAATTTCAACCGGATTGCGGAGAAAAAACAAGAAGTAATACCATTCCCGTCGGCGGCAATGAATTCATTTCTTCAGCACAGAAACAGAAGCCGCTTCGGCACATTGACCGGATCAGAGCATCCGAAACACCTCTTTTGCGGCTTCAACGGTCTGTTGGATTTCCGGCTCGGTGATCGCTGCGGACATAAACCACGCTTCAAATTGACTGCACGGAAAATAGAATCCCCGCTCCAGCATGCCCCAAAAGAACCGGGCATACCGATCCGTATCGCACGCCGATGCGGAATCCCAATCCGTAATTTTACCGCTGAAACTGTTGCCGCTCGAACTCGTTGCCGTTGAACGCACTACATTGCCGCCGCCTGCCGAAATATCCAAAACTAAATTATGTATACTCGACAAAAAACCGTCCTGCAAGAAAAACAACGTCATCATCGCACCGATTTGCTCAATATACACCGGTATTTTCGCCGTTCTCGCTTCGTCTTCCAATCCCTCGGCAAGCAAAGCGGTCTTTCGTTCCAACGCTTTGAAACAGTCCCCGGCAATCAGCGTTTGAATTGTCGCCGTTCCCGCCGTCATCGCCAGCGGATTGCCGGAAAGGGTTCCCGCCTGAAAAACTTTCCCCGACGGCAAAACATGATTCATAATTTCGGCTTTTCCGCCGTAAGCACCGACCGGCAAACCGCCGCCGATGATCTTGCCGAGAATCGTTAAATCCGGCGTAATACTGAACCGCTGACCGGCACTCCATTTTCCGGCACGGAATCCGCAAAGCACTTCATCGAAAATCAGCACCGTTTTGTGATCCTGCGTTAAATGCCGGAGTTCATAAAGAAAATTGGAACTGCCGATAACACAGCCCATATTGCCGGCAACCGGTTCAACAATCACACCGGCAATTTCACCGCCGCGTTCCTGAAAGGTCTTTTTGACGGCTTCGACATCGTTATACGGCAGCAGAATCGTGTCCTGCACGGCACCGGGCGTAACTCCGGGAGAATTGGGAACGCCGAGCGTTGCGGCTGAACTGCCCGCCGCAACAAGAAGCGAATCCACATGTCCGTGGTAGTTGCCGATGAATTTGACAATTTTATTCCTGCCGGTATAGCCCCTTGCCAGCCGGACAGCACTCATCGCCGCCTCCGTCCCGGAATTGACAAACCGGATTTTTTCGATACACGGAATACAGGAACGAATCAACTTGGCAAGCGTATTTTCGGCTTCAGTCGGTGCGCCGAAACTGGTGCCGTTTTTCAGCGATGTCTGAACGGCGGAAACAACGGCAGGGTGAGCATGACCGAGTACCATCGGTCCCCATGACTGAACATAATCGAGATATTGATGACCGTCAACGTCATAAAGGTAAGCCCCGTCGCCTTTTGCGATAACAACGGGTTCTCCGCCGACGGCACCGAAGGCACGGGCTGGACTGTTCACTCCGCCCGGCATGAGCGTGAGGGCTTCGGCAAAAACGGCACGGCTTTTTTCGTGAGATAACATTGGGGCTGCGGAATAATACGGCTGCAACCTGACAACCGCAAGTGGGTTTCCCATTATAGCATACAATTCGTATTTGTGCTAAATTCATTCCGGCATTATTGGACAGATCACCCTTTTCCGGGAAACACGTTGCCCGAACTTCTCCCCTACACGCCGCTGCTGGCGGTTATGCTGCTGCTGCTCGGAATGTCCGCTTTTTTTTCGTGCAGCGAGGCGGCTCTTTTTTCGCTGAAACAAACCGAAAGGGCTGCGCTTGCCGAAAAAGGCAAACTCGGAAAAATCGTCTGCGGATTGATGAAAAATCCTGAACATCTGCTTAATTCGATCCTTTTTGCCAATTTGCTGGTCAACCTTCTTTTTTTTACGCTGTCTTCCGTTATCGTTTTCCGTATTGCCGATCATCCGTTTTTGTCTTGGGGAATTGCGGCCGGTTCGCTTTTGATGCTTATCCTTTTCGGCGAAATTCTGCCCAAAAATCTCGCCGTTACGATGCCGCAGTTCTTTGCGCTGCTGCATGCCGTTCCGCTGGCATTTCTTGTCCGTTTATTGCAGCCGATTCTTCCGGTGCTGTCGCTGCTCAATTTGCTTTCCCGCCGCCTTTTTTGCCCGAATTTTACGCCGGAACCGTATCTCCGTGTCGGCGATTTGGAACGCGCCGTGGCACTTTCCGGCAATGATGCAGCTCTTCTGAAACGGGAACAGCGGGTCCTGCAAAATATCGTGTCGCTCTCCGATATGCAGGCGGAAGAATTGATGCGTCCCCGTTCTTTGCTGAAAACATTCAGCACGCCGGTACGGTTTGAAGAAGTGATGAACGCACTCAACGGAACGCTGCCCCGAAGCGGTTATTGTCTTTTGACCGAACCCGATTCCGATGAAATCGTTTCCGTCTTAAGTTTTCTCCGGTTGACCGCAACGGAACTCGAAACCGCATGGAACGAACAATTCGAGGAAATTATTTACGTTCCATGGTCGGCAAGCGTTGCTGAAGTTTTTGACCGTTTGCAGCAGGCGGAACGGCAGGTTGCGGTGGTCATTAACGAGTTCGGCGAGACCATCGGGATTCTTTCTCTTGACGACATTCTGGCAACGGTTTTCACGCGGGAACAGGGGCGGAGCCGGCGGTTATTGGACCGCCGCGAAGTTCAGCGTATCAGCGAAAACCGGTGGCAGGTTACCGGACTGACAAGTTTACGGATACTGGAGCGGCGGTTTCATGTGGTCTTTACCGGCTATACGAGTTTAACGGTCGGCGGCTGGCTGCGGGAAGTGCTTGAGCGTATGCCCCGCACCGGCGATGTGTGCCGGATGGAATCCCTGCAATTTACGGTTGTCAGTGCGGATGCCGACAATGTCATCGTCCATTTGCAAAATTCTCCCTGACATTCCCCTTGACGGCTTTTGCGGAATTGGTTAATGTCCGCCGTATGCGGTACGTTCTTTTTTTAGGTCTTTCGGTTTCGGCATTGACCGGCAGTTTGCTTGCGGAACCGTATGTTGCGGTGATCACGGCGGACTCTGCCGATGTGCGCAGCGGACCGGGAGAGCAGTTTTATACGACTTCGCAACTCAAGTCCGGCGACTCCGTTGAAGTTCATCAGGAAAACGGGGACTGGCTTGCTGTCCGTCCGCCTGTCGGCAACTTTTCATGGATCGGCGGACAATTCGTGCGCTGCGGTACCGGCAATATCGGCACTGTTCTTACGGACGGCTTGGCTTCCCGTATCGGCAGTACATTTTCCGATGATTGCAGCACGGTACAGGTGCGTCTGAACAAAGGAGAAGCGGTTTTTATTATTGAACGCCGCGAAACGCCGGAAAATCCGGCTTGTCCGGTCTGGCTGAAAATTGCGCCGCCCAACGGAGAATTCCGCTGGATCGCCCGATCTGCCGTCAGCGGCGGTTTTCGTAACGATATTGTGCAAGCCCGGTACGATGCGGTCAAAAATGATGCCGCATTAGTTCCGCCGCAGCCGGTACGGGATCAGAAAGTAGTCAGTACCGCATCGGTATTGCCGGCTCCGGCAGCGTTAGCGGCACCCTTCGCCGCCGGACGTTCCTTTCAAGAGAAATTGACCGCCCTGCAAACGGACGTGAATGCCGTGATGAAAAAACCGGCAGCGGATGAGGTCTTTGCGGCTTTGATACGCCGTGCCGAAGAGTTGCACCAAACAGCAAAAACCGATAACGAACTGGAACAGACGTATCATATTCTCGAATCGCTGAAACGGACGCGGAACGTCCGAAAAGAATTGTTTTTGCTTCCGGCATTGATCAATCCGCTGAAACCGTCCGGCGTTTTGACCGGAAAAGCGAATCGTTCCGAAGTGCCTCAAGTTTCTCCGCCGCTGCCGCTTCGTGCCGGCGAAAATGTCGGCGGTTATGATATTGTCGGTAAAATCGGCGGGTTTGAACCGCTGCCGAAAGGACATCCGCCGTTTGCGGTCGTGAATGAGAAAAATGAAATTATCTGTATGATCACGCCGGTTTCCCAACTTGATCTTGAACCGTATGTCGGACAATTTGTCGGCATCAACGGTCGTCTCGGTTTTTATGAAAAACCGGGCAAACCCGCCTCGCGGCATATCACGGCGGAAAACATTCAAATCGTCCGGTAAAAACGCCGCGCACCGGTCTGGACTATCCGCTGAAAAATATCCCGTCCTGATCGTTGTTTTGCTGTTTTTCTTTCCGTTCCCAGCGGATCAGTGCCTGAGAAGTCACGAAGAGATTGAATAATGCCGTAAAAAGAATAAAACCGAGCGACATTTGAACCACGCTGTTGCCGGCGATCTGCACAAGCCGCTCCGATAAATAGAGCCACGCCCAAGCCGCAAACACGATCAGCAAATACAGCGGCGATATGTATTTCATCACGAAACCGAACCAAGCCGGTATCCGCAACTGTGAACCGGCATTGAGTTCAGCCAGCCCCTTTTTTGTACCGAAAACCCAGCCGAAAATGATAATGACGACTCCTGCCATCAGAAAAACAAAAATGTTGCAAACCCAAAAATCCATTGTGGCCAGAGCCAGCAAATTGTCCGTAAAATAGGCGGTAAAAAAGCAGCCGAAGGTAATCATCGTGCCGGCAACGGTTAAACTGGCTTTTCGTCCCAAGCCGAGTCCTTCTTCCAGCAGCGTCACTGCCGGCTGAATCGTGGAAATTGAACTTGTGACCGCTGCGAGAAAGAGCAGAAAGAAAAAGAGAAAACCGAAAAACTGTCCCATCGGCATTTGTGCAAACACATCGGGCAATGCCTGAAAGCCGATGGTAAAGGCACTGCCGAGATTTTCCTGCGTGAAAAAAGCGGGTCCGAGAAACATATAGGCGGCGGGAATGATCATCATCGCGGCAATGACGGCTTCGCAAAAACCGTTGGCAGCAGCGGCGGTCAAACTGGACAAAGCGATGTCGTCGTCATGGCGGGCAAAACTGGCGTAAGTTAAAATGACACCGAAACCGAGCGAAAGGGAAAAGAAGACCTGACCGGCAGCGGCAAGCCATGTTTCCGGGTCGGACAGCGATTCCAAAAATGTTTTGTCGGGCTGTGACGGATTCCAAACAAAGCCCAGCCCGTTCAGCAGGTCTTGTCCTTCGATGCCGGTCGGATTGCCGAGCGTTAAAACCCGAAACATCATCACCAAGGCACAAATCAGCAGGCAGGGGAGCGCAAAGGAGCAGAACCACTCGATTCCTTTCACGATTCCCCGGTAAATGAGCAGGTAGTTAAATGCCAGACAAAACAGGAGACAGAAGATATTGAAGTTCCAGAATCCGCTTTGAAAGAGTGCGCCGTTGCCTTGTAAACCGGCGGATTCTTTGAACACGCTGTCAAAATTGCTGTCCGGCATCCATCCGAAGAGGTAGCGGAGGGCGTAGGCGAGACACCAACTTTCCACGAAGATATAAAAGGCGGAGATAACGGTTGTGAGTGTTACCACTAATGAGCCGGCGTAAGCCATCGACCGGTTTTTGGTGACGCATCGGAAGATGCCGGCGGCGGAGTTGTAGCCGCGTATGCCGGAATAGCGTCCGAGTGTCCATTCGGCCCATGCGATGGGAAGACCGAGAAAGAGAAAGGCGGTCAAATAAGCGATCATGAAGGCACCGCCGCCGTGCAGTACCGCCTGACCGGGGAAGCGGAGAAAGTTTCCCAAACCGATGGCACTTCCGGCAACAGCCAGAATTACGCCGAACCGTGTTGCCCATGTTTCACGTGACATTGCCGAATAAAAGATTGCAAAGAAGGATACGTTATCACGGAAGAGCCGCGGTGTCAATCACGATGCCGATAGGTTTTTCATTATTCTGTCTCTGACAGGAGTCCTGAAATACTTGATAACGGCGCATTGATCATTAGGAAAGTGAAAAACGGCAAGCGAAAGAACAGCGAGACGCAATTCCCAAACGGCACCGGCACGCTCCTCTTGACAACCGTCCGGGAAAAAGAGACAATGCATCCGTTTTCATAATGTAATGTCCGTTCCATAACTTCCGGCAAAAAAAGAGGAAGGCAAAAAGAAAGGAAAAACAATGAGTTACCAAATTTTACTGGTGGACAGCGACCCCGATTTCCGGCGGCAATCCAAACAATGGCTGCAAGAAGCCGGATTCGGTGTTATCGAAGCCGAAAACGAAAATCAGGCAAACGAATTCGTCCGAAATAAAAAATTCGACTTGGCGGTTATTGATGTCGTTTTAGAAAACAGCGACGGCGGTTTTACAATGAGTTATCACCTGAAACGGAATTATCCGAATATGCCGGTCGTTTTGTTGAGCAGTACCGTCGGCGATTTCGGGATTGATTTTTCCATTGATACCGTTTCAGAACGGTCTTGGATCAAAGCCGATATTTTGCTCCACAAACCGATACGGAGTGAACAATTGGTGTACAGCGTGAACCGGCTGCTGACGGCAGTCTCCTCGTGATCAAATCAGGGTTTCCGCCGGATTCGCTCGTCCGTGATTCCTTACCTGTACCGTTCTTTTTCGATTTGTTCCAATGTTTTTCCGGCGGTATCCGGGCAGAAAATTGTTCCGATAAGCATACTGACCGCCGCAAATGAAACCAGTATCACTGCCGCAGTGGAAAGTCCTTCGCCCCCTTTTCCGATAATCACCGGAACAAGATAACTCCAAATCCCCAAAATGAAACGGGCAAAGAAAAACGAAAATCCCTGTGCCGCCGCCCGGTAACGCGCCGGAAACATTTCCGCTCCCCACATCTGGTAAAACGCCTGCTGTCCCGAACCGTTGTTGATGCCCATCAGAATAGACGCAAGAACGAAGACGCAAGTTCCGAAAGTGAATGACAGACAATACGGGTCACCGCCATCAGGAGTAATCACGATTGATGTAAAGGAAACAGCAGTTCCTAAAAATGTATTGGGCAGGAGCAGCAAACCCCAAGCAGCAATGTACAAACTTGCAATGACACAGTAAATCATCCGCCGGCTGTATTTATCTGCCAATGCCATAAAGATAAACAGTGTTGAAAATATCGACGTGATAAACACCAGCGAAGTCAAACCCTGCGACATTCCGTCGGAAACGCCGCCCGCCGTTTTGTAAATGAACGGCAGAAAAAATCCGCCCGTTCCAGCCGCAAGATTCCAAACCATATACACGCCGAGCAGCAGCAGAATCCCGCGAAAGTTTGACCGGTTCGTGAACAAATCCCAATAACTCGTTTTTTGCCAAACGCCTTTGGCGATGAGTTCCTTCTCTTTTTCTTTGTTCGACTTCCATTCTTCGGACTCCGGCATTGTCAACCGCATTAACCAAACAAAGAAAGCAATGACAACAAGATGAGCAAAAACGATTCGATTGCCGAGCAATCCCAAGCCGAATGCGCTCAAAATTGCGGAAAGCAGCAGCACCACAGCCGGTCCCAACGCCCACATCAATTGGGCAGTGCCGCAGTGTCTTGCCCGGTTTTCCGCCGGTGCCTGTTCGGCAATCAGCGTCCACGAAGCGGCAAC